>CAIXLG010000151.1 GCA_903920215.1 uncultured Chlorobiaceae bacterium | reverse complement strand
TTTGCTATCTTTCGCCATAAAGCTTCCTTATTTTTTGGTTTGTGTTGCGTTACAAATGGTAATTTGCTGTTACCCATTATAATTTAACACTTTAACCGGAAATATGGAGGCTTTTTTTATGGCAGATCGCTCAACTTAGGTTATATGCATATACGCTGAGTCAAAATTTAATGTATTTTTGTAATCAATCGATCAATGAGTTAAAAAAAAGTATCATTACCCTCATGAACAGAGCTTATACATGGGCTATGTCCGTTACGGCGGTTATTATGCTTTGCATCCTTAGCTATATCTTTATGGATATTCCAGTCGCATTGTGGTTCCATACTCTTAATAACAGATTGGCTCATGATGTGTTCAACGTCATCACAGACTTTGGTGAATCACAATGGTATCTCATTGCAGGGATGCTGCTTTTTGCTGCTTTTCGAAAATCAAACCCCGGCAGAGCATATTCGGGCCTTTTCCTCTCCCTTTCCGTGGCAGTTTCGGGAGTAGGTGCGGATATTATCAAATATGTAGCAGGTCGAGCAAGACCGACCATATATTTCAGTGAACATCTTTATGGATTAAACTGTTTCCATTATGAATATGAATGGACATCATTTCCCTCCGGCCATTCGGCAACAGCTTTCAGTGCTGCAATAGTCCTTACCACTCTTTATCCCAGATGGCGCTTCCTGTTCTTTTTTTCAGGAGCACTGATAGCATTCAGCCGTATTCTCCTTACACAGCACTATGTCAGCGATGTCATTGCCGGTTCATTGCTAGGAATTGTCTCCTCAATTCTGCTTTATAACCTGTATTTCAAAACAATACTTGATGTCTCAGCATCCCGGAAAATCTGAAACCGCATGGTTTCTGGCCGCACTCGGAGTTCTTATCCTCACCAGTTTCTTTTTAGGCCTGAGATCTGCACCGCTCTTTGATGTTGACGAAGGGGCTTTCAGCGAGGCGACACGGGAAATGATGATCAGTAAAAATTATCTGACAACCTATCTGAATGGTGCTCCCCGGTTTGATAAACCAATTCTGATTTACTGGTTTCAGTTGCTCTCGGTCAAGCTTTTCGGCATCAATGAGTTTGCATTCAGACTCCCCTCAGCCCTGGCTGGAACCGCTTGGGCAACTTCGATTTTTCTTTTTGTGCGAAAAGAATCCGACAACCGTCAGGCATTTCTTGCATCAGCCATGATGGTGCTGTCGCTGCAGGTTGTTGTAATCGCTAAAGCCGCCATAGCCGATGGACTGTTGAACTGCCTCCTTGCCATAACAATGTTTTCCCTGCTCAACCATTTCAAAACAGGCTCAAAACGTTCACTCTATCTTACTTTTGCAGCCGCAGGCTTCGGCATGCTCACCAAGGGACCGATAGCTATACTGATACCCGCTGCCGTCTCTTTTTTGTTCGCCATTGAGGAGGGATCATTTAAAAAATGGATCCGGATGATCTTTAATCCTGTTGGAATATTGCTTTTTGTCTCCATTGCACTTCCCTGGTATCTGCTTGAATACAGGGATCAGGGCATGGCTTTTATTGAAGGTTTTTTCATAAAACACAACTTGAGCCGTTTCAACACCTCTTTTGAGGAGCATTCAGGTTCAATACTCTATTACATACCGGTCCTTATTGTCGGAATGATGCCGTTTACAGGCCTTTTGTTTACTGTTATTTTCAACATTAAAACGTTGCTTCGCAACCATACAAACCGGTTTTTGTTGATCTGGTTCGTCTTTGTCTTTGTGTTTTTCTCCCTTTCCGGCACAAAACTGCCCCACTACATCATCTACGGTTATACGCCTCTTTTTATTCTCATGGCCAGAGCTCTGCCACTCAGCAGGCATACTGAACGTTTTGCAGCATTCCCTATGCTTCTGCTTGCTCTCCTTGCCAGCCTTCCTTATATCCTGCAGATTGCGTTGCAGAAAATTGATGACGAATTTCTAAAAGCAATTTTGACCGGAGGAATAGAACTTACCGGGCAGCATCATCTACTCATCATCATTGCCGCAATCCTGTGTATCGCTGCAATTCAATTCATTCCCCGTCTTTCAGCCGCCGGCAAACTGATTTCAACAGGAGTGGTATTTTCTTTTCTCATCAATTTCTACCTTATGCCTCTTGCTGGAAATCTTCTTCAGATACCAGTGAAAGAGGCCGCACTCCTTGCTAAAAAAGAGGGTTATAAAACCGTGATGTGGAAAGTCTATAACCCCTCTTATTTTGTATATTCAGAATCACTTGCCGAATTACGTGCCCCAAAGCGGGGCGAAATTGTGTTGACAACAGTCAAAGAACTTAAAAACCTTCAAAATACTACCTTGCTCTATAGTAAATATGGTATTGTGCTGGCAAAACTGAAACAATGAAACAATTATCATGAAGCTTTCAGTCGTCATACCGGTTATGAATGAGACTGAAAACATCAAACCATTGTTTGCTGCTCTCGCATCGTCACTCTCGGCTGTTGAGCACGAAATTGTTCTGGTTGACGATGGCTCTACAGACTCTACCGTCGCTGAAATTCAGGCTAATGCTCCCCCCAACGCACATCTGGTCATCCTGAACAAGAATTACGGACAGTCAACTGCGATGGCTGCCGGTATTGATCATGCACAAGGCGAGCTGATCGCCACCATAGATGGTGATCTGCAGAATGACCCATCGGATATTCCGATGATGATGCAATACCTTTATGACCACGACCTTGATGTTGTGGCAGGACGGCGGGCAGAAAGGCAGGATGGCGTCATTCTGAGAAAAATCCCCAGCAGGATAGCCAATGCCATCATCAGAAAGTTAACCAATGTGAACATCCACGACTTTGGATGTACCCTGAAGGTATTCAAAAAGGACGTTGCAAAAAATCTTGGGCTTTACGGCGAACTGCACCGTTTTATACCTGTACTCGTGCAGCTCTATGGCGCAACAATGGAAGAGGTCGATGTCCAGCATCACGCCCGGAAATTCGGACAATCGAAATATGGAATCGGTCGTACCTTCAAGGTGCTGAGTGACCTGTTATTCATGGTTTTTTTCCAGAAATACAGTCAGAAGCCAATGCATCTTTTCGGAAGCCTTGGTTTTTTCTCTCTTTTTATCGGAATAGCCCTGAACATTTACCTTCTCGCATTGAAAATATCAGGCCAGGATATCGGAGGTCGTCCAATGCTCTCCTTAGGCATCATTATGACCTTTATCGGCATTCAGCTCATTACCACAGGGTTCATTGCCGAATTCATCATGCGGACCTATTACGAGTCGCAAAACAAGAAACCCTATATCGTTAAAAAGATCGTTGACAAACACTAAAAAAGGCCTTAAAAAGCTGCTCAAGCCACTTCTCCAGCTTTTTGTCACCGCTCTGGCCCTTTATCTGGTTCTAAAAAAAACCGACCTCGCAAAACTTGCCGGAATCATCCAGGGGGCTAACCTTTGGTACCTTCTGCTGGCCCTCCTTTTTTTCAATATTTCCAAAATCTTCAATGCGATTCGGCTGAACCGCTTCTTCAAAGCTATAGGTATTGAGCTGTCGGCCATGTACAACCTTAAGCTCTACTATCTCGGGATGTTCTATAATCTTTTCCTTCCGGGAGGCGTCGGGGGGGATGGCTATAAAATTTTTGTACTGCAGAAAAACTATGACCTGAAAATGATCAATGTTTTTCATGCTGTGTTTTGGGACAGGATCTGCGGAATTTTTGCGCTTGCGTTTCTTTCGATTGCACTCCTGCTGCCAAGCAGCTTCGCATTGAAATTTCCACATCTTACACTTTATTCATGGGTTTTGCTCGGTGCAATCTACCCCTGTGCATTTCTCCTGAACAAACTGTTCTATAAGCAGTTCATCGGTGTGTTCACCATCACTGCCATTGAATCAATGCTGGTTCAGATAACTCAGGTCATTTCGGTTTATTTCATACTCAAAGCCATGTCGCATCATGGCAACATAATCGACTATCTGGCAATTTTTCTGATATCAACAATAGCCACCATTATCCCCATCACCATCGGGGGAGCCGGCGCAAGAGAAATAACCTTCCTTTATCTGTTGGGATCAATACAGCTCGAAACAAGTATAGGCGTGGCACTATCGTTGATATTCTTTGCTATTTCAGCCCTATCATCACTTGCGGGTATTGTTACCAGAATCAGTCACGAAAAGAAAGTGCCGGAACCGGATACAATACCATAAGCTGGCAGTTTTCAGGCTTTTTAGCCCTTACTGAGTTCAACATCCCGGAGTTTTAACTGCCACTGCTCTTTATTATTCCACACCCGTTTTTCAACTGAGTAAACCATAGAAAATACAGGACTGAATTGTGCGGTGAGTTCTGTATAGATATCCGGACGATCAAAACCTATAACCTCGAAGGTTCGGCCATTTTTATCCCTGACAAAAAACTTCACATGTCGCTGGCGAAGAAGTTGTGGACGACCGAAAAGAACAAGCTTCTCTGAAAGAAACAGCGGTTCGCGGTTACCATGTCCGTAAGGTGCAAACTGCTCAAGAACATTGATAAAATTAGCCTTGATATCCTCCAGTGAAAGGTTTGAATCAATAATAAGCTCTTTCTGACGTTGTCCGATTGAAAGAAGATTGCTGCAAACTTCATTAAATCTTTTGCGGAATCCTGCAAAATTCTCAGGCAGAAGCGTAACGCCCGCAGCCTGCTGGTGCCCCCCGAACTGTTCAAGATACTCACTGCACTCCTGCAAAGCCTCATAGATGTTGAACCCCTCAACACTCCGGACTGAGCCCTTGATGAGGCCATTCATTCCCCCAAGAATCACCGTAGGCAAATAGTGCTTGTCAATCATTTTTGATGCCACGATTCCAAGAACGCCAAGATGCCAAGATTCATCATAGAGAACAATTGAAGAACAATATGATGCGAAATGGCTTTCAAGCATTTTTTCAGCCTTCACTAAAATATCGGCATCAGTTTCCCGACGAAGTGAATTCATGCGATCAAGCTCTTGTGCATGCTGTTCGGAATCTTTTAACGAATCCGAAAGCAGCCATTCGACGGCAAGATGAGCAGAGTGCATCCGTCCAGCAGCATTGATACGGGGAGCAATCCCAAACGCAATATGAAACATACCAAGCTCTGCCGGAGCAACCTTCATGAGCGAAAACATCACTTTTAAGGAGCGTCTGGGGTTTGTACTCATTCGCTTCAACCCTTCACGAACAAAGGTCCTGTTTTCATTTTCGAGGACAACCATATCAGCCGCAGTAGCAATTGCAACAAAATCAAGATATTTCAACCAGCTTTCCTGATCATTATGTAAATGCTCAGCAATTGCATGAATAAACTTGAAAGCCACACCGCAGCCGCATAACTCCCTGAAAGGATAGGTGGAACCCGGAACCTTCGGATTTAGAATGGCGAAGGCTGGAGGAAGGTCTTCAGGTTCATGATGGTCGCAAACAATCACATCAATACCATAACCGGCGCAGCGGTGGATTTCTTCATTCTCCCTTATACCGCAATCAACTGTAATGAGAAGTGATACACCCTGTTCAACGGCCGAATCGATGCCTTCTGATGATAACCCATAACCTTCTGTAAAACGATCATTGATATAGTAGGAAACAGTGGCACCCTGCTCTTTCAGAAAAAGATAAAGAAGAGCGGTCCCTGTTGTGCCATCAACATCATAATCACCATAGAGCATTATTTTTTCATCCCCGCTGATCGCGCGACACAAACGTTCAACCGCTTTCTGCATATCCTGCAAAAGAAACGGGGAGGGAAGATCGGCTATTGAGGAACGAAAAAATTCCTTTGCTTCATCAAAGGTCTGAATACCGCGGTTAAAGAGTGCTCTTGAAACAGGCAGAGTGACATTGATTGCCTCAGAAAGCGCCAGAACAGCCTTGTCATCAGGGGAGAGAAGATTCCAGCGGTATCGTTTCATGGAAATGAAAAAGAGTAATGAAAAAGGTCAATGTACAATAACACTTCGGCCTTTCTTAACAAAAAACAGGGCACTCAACTGAACTCTGCATATGAAAGAAAAGCTGAAAAAGTTCTACATTGATTGTTTAAGGCCACCGCTGAGTCAGGCAATCATACACTAACCTTCAGAACCACTGAGTATGAGTAATTTGATTACTATTGAACGCCACATCCTCGAACAGCAGAAGTATTTTCCGGACGCAAGCGGAGAACTTACCGATCTTCTTAACGATGTTGCCTTTGCAGCAAAACTCGTTAGGCGTGAAGTAGTACGCGCCGGACTGGTAGACATTCTTGGGTTTACAGGCAACGTTAATGTACAAGGCGAAGAGGTTAAAAAACTTGACCTTTTTGCCAATGAAAAAATCATCTCCGCCATCGGCCAGCATGGCCGGTTTGCTGTGATGGGTTCGGAAGAAAACGAAGGCATAATTATCCCACCGAAAAATGAGACCGGCAGCTATGCGCTTCTCTTTGATCCACTGGATGGCTCATCGAATATTGACGTCAATGTCAGCGTCGGAACCATCTTCTCAATCTATAAGCTCAAGGGGAATGATCCCTGCAAAGCAAGCATCAGCGACTGCTTGCAGAAAGGATCTGAACAGGTAGCAGCAGGCTATGTTATTTACGGTTCATCGGTTGTTATGGTCTATACCACCGGACAAGGGGTTCACGGGTTTACCTACGACCCTACAATTGGCGAGTTCCTCCTTTCGCATGAGAACATCACCACTCCGAAAAGCGGTAAATATTACTCCATCAACGAAGGCTCTTACGCACAATTCAACGA
>CAIXLG010000150.1 GCA_903920215.1 uncultured Chlorobiaceae bacterium | reverse complement strand
GAGCGTTGGAAAAAGGTTCTTGCCATAAACTGCACATCCACTTCCGGTCTTTCGGGAGCCGGGCGGAGCGGCAAAACAGAACTGTCGTTTTCAGAGATGAGTGAAAATATCAGGGCCTACAAGGTTGGCGTCCATCAGCACACTCCTGAAATCATGCAGGCTCTCGGCACTTCTGCCACAAGCCCTTCCTTTGATTTTTCTTTTACACCAATGATCGGCGCTCTGGTGAGAGGCATATACAGCGTCCTTAATGTTCATCTGGACAGCCCGACAGAAATAGATGAGATCAAACAACTCTACAGGGAATTTTACAGGAATGCGCCTTTTGTAAGGGTCCGCGATTCCATGACAGAGGTAAAACATGTTTATCGTACGAATTATTGTGATATCCATATCGCCCATGCCACTGCCAGCGGATCGCTTGTCATTGTAACGGCAATCGATAACCTTTTGAAGGGGGCTGCCGGTCAGGCGATACAGAACATGAACATCATGCTGGGCATTGACGAGACCACAGGACTGCTGTAATACATTATATAACCAGGTTCATAGTAACTCATAGCTTTATACTGCATTGGAGAAACTCAACAAAGGGCTTAAAGTCATCCACGGGCTTGCTGCAGCAACTTCCTGGCCTGCATCGGTCACCCCTATGGCTGCTCAATCGGACGGAACACATGGATTCTGGCCAAAAGGATTTTCGTCGGGCGCTGTCGAAGCCGGGATTAAATACAGCAACCGCAAAGACCTGATGCTGCTCACTACAGATGCAGCAAGCAGCGCTGCCGCACTCTTTACCACAAACCTCTGCTGTGCAGCTCCTGTATTGCTCTCGCGAGAACATCTCCTGGTATCGTCTTCTTCCTTACGCGCTATTGTCTGCAACAGCGGCAATGCCAATGCGGCTACCGGCGTTCAGGGAATGGAAGATGCCCGGGCAATGGCTGAGGCTGTAGCCAGTGCACTTGCCATTAAACCTGAAGAAGTACTGGTTGCCTCGACAGGGGTTATCGGCCAGCTTCTCCCAATGGAGAAAGTTCTGGCTGGAATTGCTCTCCTGCCCTCCAGTATGCAGCATGACTCAGTTATTGAGACGGCACGTGCCATTATGACAACCGATACGTTTCCGAAGTTTCTCTCGTTGGATGTCAGGCTTTCAAAAGGAAATGTCCGGCTGAGCGGCATGGCCAAAGGCTCAGGGATGATTTGCCCGAACATGGCCACGATGCTTGCTTTTATTGCCACTGATGCCGCCATAGCTCCCACTCTCCTCCAGGATGCGCTTCAGTATGCAAACAGCAGCAGCTTTAACGCCATAACGGTCGACGGCGATACAAGCACAAATGATATGGTCTCTATTCTTGCAAGCGGCACCGGTCAGGAAGTTGCGGCTGACAGTGAGGATTACAGATTATTTTCTGAAGCCCTGGAAGCGTTGATGACCTTTCTTGCAAAGCTGATTGTCATTGACGGAGAGGGTGCGACAAAACTTGTTGAGGTCACTGTTGTTGGAGCTGCAGACGACAGTGACGCAGAACTTGCCGCCAGGACAATCGCCCAGTCGAGCCTGGTTAAAACCGCCATTCATGGCGAAGATGCCAACTGGGGAAGAGTTGTTGCCGCAGCCGGCCGCTCCGGCGCTGTTTTCAATCAGGATGAGCTTGAGCTCTCTTTCGATGACCTTATTGTTCTGAAGCCAGGCTTTATTGCCGACTTCTCCGAAGAAGCCGCGGCTGCAATCATGGCAAAAAACTCCTATACTATCACGCTTCGTCTTGGACGCGGATCGGGACGTGCAAGGATATGGACCTGCGACTTGAGCAAGGAATATGTCGATATAAACGGAAGCTACAGAAGCTGAAACTTTCTTTAATCATTAAGAGAAGATTTCGTGGAATGGAACATTTAGAGTGTGGTGAACTCAGGTCGGTAAGGAAGGCCCCTCAGGCTGCTATCGGGCAGGTACTCATTGAGGCGCTGCCCTACATCCGAAAGTTCGAAGGAACTACCTTTGTGATCAAATATGGTGGCTCTGCCATGAAGGATGCCTGCCTCAAAAACACGTTTGCCCAGAATGTGACGCTGTTGCGCAAGGTCGGAATCAACGTAGTCCTGGTGCACGGCGGCGGCGATGCCATAACGAGGACTGCAGAGAAACTGGGCTTGAACTCGCGCTTTGTTCAAGGCAGGCGTGTGACTGACAAGGAGATGATTTCCGTTATCCAGATGACCCTTGCCGGCAAGGTTAATCAGGATATTGTTCAACTTATCAGCGAGCATGGCGGCAAAGCTGTCGGTGTTACCGGCCTTGATGCCGATACCATACGGGCGGTTCCTCATCAGCATGCTGAAACGCTTGGTCTTGTTGGCGATGTAGAACAGATCAATACTGGCTATATCGATCTGCTCTGCCATGCAGGTCTGATTCCTGTAATCGCACCGATCGGATTTGATGAAAAGGGTAATATTTATAACATCAATGCCGATGATGCAGCAAGCAGTATTGCCATTGCCCTGAAAGCTGAAAAGCTTATTTACGTCAGCGATGTTGAGGGCATACATGTGGGTGACAGAATACTGAAAACCATCTGCAAGGCTGAAGCCGCTGACTTTATCGAACAGGGCATTATTTCAGGCGGAATGATTCCGAAAGTGCTCTCGGCATTCAATACACTTGATGGCGGGGTCGGAAAAATTCATCTTATAGACGGAAAATCAACACATTCGCTTCTTCTTGAAGTATTCACTCACGAAGGGGTCGGCACCCAGTTTATTGCAGAGCAGGACTAAGTATTCAATCTTCAAACAGCTATTGGAATGGAAGAGGTTCAAGTAAAACAGGAGTGCGGAAAGCGTGATTTTCTCGGATTTTCTCACCTGGACGGTGGTAAAATTATTGAGTTATTCGATTATTCCCTTTTTATCAAGAAAAAAAGGAAGGAGGGAGACCCCGGCTTTCTGCCGCTTCGCGACAAAACAGTAGCAATGATTTTCAGCAAGCCGTCGTTGAGAACAAGGGTTTCATTTGAGCTGGGCATTCATGAACTGGGGGGCTATTCCATAACCCTCGATGGTCAATCAATCGGTCTTGGAACTCGTGAATCGGTGGAGGATGTCGCCAGGCTTCTGTCGCGCTATAACAGTGCCATTGTTGCCCGACTGCATGAACATGCCATTATTGAGGGAGTAGCAAAGCACGCCTCGATTCCTGTTGTCAATGCTCTGACCGATCTGTCGCATCCATGCCAGGTACTTGCCGATGCCTTTACCCTTTATGAGCGCTCATTATGGCATGAAAATATCAAGGTTGTTTTTGTCGGTGATGGCAATAATGTAGCCAATTCATGGATTGAACTGGCAGGACGGCTCCCCTTTCATTTTGTTCTTGCCTGTCCTGAAGGCTATACGCCGAACCAGGGCCTGCTTGATGCAGCCAGAGAAAAAGGAATCAGCCGGATCGAGATTCTGCACGACCCTGTTGAAGCAGCCACTGACGCTGATGTGCTCTATACCGATGTATGGACAAGTATGGGCCAGGAACAGGAGAAACAAGAGCGCCTCAGGAAATTTGCCCCTTTTCAGATCAACAGCGCTTTGCTTGCCAAGGCAAAACCGACGGCGGTGGTCATGCACTGTATGCCTGCGCACCGTGGTGAGGAGATAAGCGCGGAGGTCATGGATGGACCGCAATCCATTATTCTTGATGAGGCAGAAAACCGGCTTCATGTTCAGAAAGCACTTCTGGTCAAGCTGTTGAACCATGATGAGTACCGCAAATTTCATCTGACCCACCGGTTGCTGAATGCTTCCAAAAAAATCAGGTACTGAACAAGGGGAGTAAGAATGAACAAGCACGCAAGACAGTTAAAGATCAGGGAGATCTTGCAGCTGAACAGTGTTGGAAATCAGCATGAGCTTCTGCAACTTCTCCGGAATTCGGCAGTGAAAGTTGCGCAGGCTACCCTTTCGCGTGACTGTGCAGAGCTTGGCATTATCCGTTCAAAATCAGACGGAAACTACAGGCTCCGGTTTCCTGATGATAACGCCGGAAGGATTATAAAAGGTCTTGTCGGTATTGAGGTACTTGCCGTTCATTCGAATGAAACCACGGTAGTTATAAAGACACTCCCCGGAAGGGCTCACGGTGTCGGCTCCTATCTGGATCAGCTGAGAAGTCCGCTCATTCTCGGAACTATCGCCGGAGATGATACGGTGCTGCTCATTCCGACTTCAGTTGAGAATATTCCGGCTTTGATATCATATATTCATAAAAATCTTTCCAAAAACTGATAATTCACAGAAAAAATGAGTAAGGAAAAAATTGCACTTGCCTATTCCGGCGGACTTGATACCTCAGTCATGATCAAATGGCTGAAAGACAAGTATGGTGCTGAAATCGTTGCCGTTACCGGTAATCTCGGTCAGCAGAAAGAAATTGAAAACCTGGAATCGAAGGCACTGTCGACCGGCGCTTCGAAATTCCAGTTTCTTGACCTGCGCAAGGAATTTGTCGAAGAATATATCTGGCGTGCACTCAAAGCAGGTGCTCTCTATGAGGATGTTTACCCGCTTGCGACAGCACTTGGCCGCCCCCTGCTTGCCAAAGCTATTGTTGATACGGCTCTTGCGGAAGGATGCACCATGCTTGCTCACGGCTGCACGGGTAAAGGCAATGACCAGGTGCGATTTGAAGTGACCTTCGCTTCACTTGCACCGCATCTCAAGGTTCTTGCCCCTCTTCGTGAGTGGGAGTTTACCTCAAGAGAAGCTGAAATTGCCTACGCAAATGAACACAACATTCCCGTTTCTGCCACCAAAAAGAGCCCTTACTCTATTGATGAAAATATCTGGGGCATCAGTATTGAGTGCGGTGTGCTTGAAGATCCAATGGTTGCGCCGCCTGAAGATGCCTATCAGATAACCACCTCCCCGGAGAATGCACCAGATACCCCTGCAGTTGTCGATATCGAATTTGAAAAAGGCATTCCGGTTTCACTTGACGGCAAAAAAATGAGCGGCCTTGACCTTATCATCCGTCTTAATGAAATCGGTGCGGCAAACGGTATCGGACGGCTTGACATGATTGAAAACCGTGTTGTCGGCATCAAATCGCGTGAGATCTATGAAGCACCGGCAGCAACAATCCTCCATTTTGCACACCGTGAACTGGAAAGGCTTACCCTTGAGAAATCAGTATTCCAGTACAAGAAGAATATCAGTCAGGATTATGCAAACCTTATCTACAACGGCACCTGGTTCTCTCCAATGAGAAAGGCTCTTGACGGCTTTGTGAATGAAACACAGAACCCCGTAACCGGTCTTGTACGCCTGAAGCTTTATAAAGGCGGGGTCTCTCTTCTTGGAAGAAATTCACCTTACTCGCTTTATAACGAGGAGCTTGCAACCTACACCGAAGCCGATACCTTTAACCATAAGGCAGCAGCAGGCTTTATTCATCTCTATGGCCTTGGCCTGAAAACATTCAGCGAGGTTCATCAAGGGAAATAAGACAATAATTCAGAGCTACGCGCAGGTTCGGTGTTGCGGGCCTGCGCTTGTTCTGAAAACTCACACCACCCTCACTATGGACATTTCAGGACGAGCTGCAAGGCTGTTTGGCAACTCTCCGGCCCTGAGAATGCCCGGAAAAACCATCTCTTTTGAAGAACTCAATAATCAGGCGGCAAAAATTGCAAGCCTCCTTTACCAGAAAGGGCACCATCCCGGTGATATTGTTGCTTTTGTTTCGCCAAATACTCCAGAGATGGCGATTCTTTTAGCAGGAGTGCTGAAAGCGGGAATGATTGCCGCACCGCTCAACAACCGTTTTCCTGAACACCTCCTGAAAGCCACACTTGATAACCTTCGTCCACAACTGATACTGACTGCCGACGGACATCAACCGTCCATCCATGGGTTCGAAATGGAAACGGTTACATCCATTCTGGATGATGCGTTACGATGCAGTGACGAAAAGGGTTTTGAGTTGCCTGACACCATGGACCGATCGGTAAGCATTATTCACACTTCCGCAAGTACCGGAGTGGCAAAAGCCGCTGTTCACAGTCTCGAAAATCACTGGTACAGTGCACTTGGCTCCAATGAAAATATCCCCTACGGCCATGGTGATTGCTGGCTGCTTTCGCTGCCCCTTTACCATATAGGAGGGTATGCCATACTTTTCCGTTCACTCTTCACCGGCGGCGCTGTTGCTGTCGGGCGTGCCGATGACACTGTCTCGCACTCCATGCAGAAGTTTCCTGTGACGCACCTTTCTGTAGTGCCCACACAACTTTATCGCCTGCTTTCCGACTCAAAGAGTACAGAGCGGCTGCTGCGCCTGAAAGCAGTTCTCCTCGGGGGAAGTCCTGCCCCGAAATCCCTGATTGACGATGCCATCCGCAAGAACATTCCTCTCTACCTGAGCTACGGCTCAACAGAGATGAGCACCCAGATCACTACCTCTCCAGTCCCAATCAGCTGCTTGACGCAAAACAGTGGAAAACTCCTGCCCTACAGGGAGATCAAAACTGCAGAAAATGGCGAACTTCTTGTCAAAGGACCATGCCTTTTTCAGGGCTACCTGCGCCAGGGAATCATTCAGCCTCAAACGGACAGTGAAGGATGGTTCCATACCGCTGATATCGGTTATGTAGATGGTGATGGAACAGTTACGGTACTTGGCCGAAAGGATAATATGTTTATATCAGGGGGCGAAAACATACACCCTGAAGAGATAGAGAAAGCTCTCATGCTGGTTGATGGAATCCAGTCAGCAGTTGTTGTGCCGGTTCCCGATCGTGAGTATGGAGAGCGGCCAGCCGCATTTATTCAGACCGTAACCGATAATACACCGGATGACGACACCATTACTCAGACGATGATTGCCACGCTTGGCAAGCTTAAGACACCTGTTCATTATTATCGCGTAAGTGAGTGGTCCACGTTGCCTGGATCACAAAAAATCGACCGGGCCACGTACAGAAAAAGAGGTGAACAACACGGTTGGAATACCCGTAATGAACATGATTCTTTTTAGGAGTAATCCTCCCTGCAGTAAATAAACTCCTGACCCTTCAGAATAGAACTATTCCAAGCCTGTTACATACCGCCCAAGCTGGGTGAATAATTCAACTTAATTTATACATAGAGTATGTATAAATTAACTGATTCAGCAAGAATAGAATATACTTTTTTATATTATTCTGGTAGTGTGTGGTTAAAATAAGGCCAGTTGAAAGACTGGCTCCATCATCTTTTCAAAGAACCGAAGGAGATAACCATGTCAAGCGAAGCAAAGTGTCCCTTCTCAGGCGACGTTCGTACACAAACAGTCGGTGGAGCCCAATCGAATGCGGACTGGTGGCCCAATCAATTGCAGCTGAATTTTTTGCACCAGCACTCCTTACTGTCAAGCCCTATGGGCGAAGAGTTCAACTACGCCGAGGAGTTCAAAAGCCTCGATCTGAATGCCGTGAAGAAGGATCTCCTTGAGCTGATGACCGATTCACAGGAGTGGTGGCCAGCAGACTTCGGCCACTACGGCCCATTGTTTGTCCGCATGGCATGGCACAGCGCAGGCACATACCGCACCGGCGACGGTCGTGGCGGAGCAGCGAGAGGCAATCAGCGGTTTGCTCCCCTCAACAGTTGGCCCGACAACGTCAATCTCGACAAGGCGCGCAGGCTGATATGGCCGATCAAGCAGAAGTATGGTCGAAAAATCTCCTGGGCTGACCTCATGATCCTCACCGGCAACGTCGCACTGGAATCAATGGGACTCAAGACCTTTGGTTTCGGCGGCGGCCGTGAAGACATCTGGGAACCGGAAGAAAACATGTACTGGGGGTCTGAGAACAAATGGCTGGCAGACGAACGCCACAGCGGCGACCGTCACCTTGATAATCCTCTTGCAGCAGTTCAGATGGGCCTGATCTACGTGAACCCTGAAGGCCCGAACGGCAAGCCTGATCCCCTCGCTGCTGCACGGGATATCCGCGAAACATTCGCTCGCATGGCAATGAATGACGAGGAGACAGTTGCGCTCATCGCTGGCGGTCACACCTTCGGCAAAACGCATGGTGCCGGCGATCCGGCACTGGTAGGTCCTGTGCCGGAAGCTGCCGGTATTGAGGAACAGGGCCTTGGCTGGCAGAGCCGCTTTAAAACAGGCAAAGGTGATGACACGATCTCCAGCGGCCTGGAAGTCACCTGGAGTCCCACACCGACGAAATGGAGCAACAACTACTTCACTAACCTGTTCGGCTACGAATGGGAGTTGACAAAGAGCCCTGCCGGTGCACACCAGTGGACCCCAAAAAATGGCGCGGGCGCCGGTACAGTGCCGGATGCCCACGACCCGTCGAAGCATCACGCGCCCGCCATGCTGACCACCGACCTTGCGTTGCGACTCGACCCTGACTACGAAAAAATTTCCAGGCGCTTCTGCGAAAATCCGGATCAATTCGCCGACGCCTTCGCCCGGGCATGGTTCAAGCTGACGCACCGCGATATGGGTCCTCGCGTGCGCTATCTCGGCCCTGAGGTTCCTAATGAAAAGCTCATCTGGCAAGACCCCATTCCTGCACTCAATCATGCTTTGATCGATGCAGAGGACATTGCCTCCCTCAAGCGCAACATCCTTGCTTCAGATCTCTCTATCCCTGAACTGGTTTCGACCGCCTGGGCTTCAGCGTCAACCTTCCGGGGCTCCGATATGAGAGGCGGTGCAAACGGTGCCCGCATTCGGCTGTCACCACAGAAGGATTGGGAAGTCAACCAGCCGATTAAGCTCGGGAAGGTACTCAAGACTCTGGAGGATATCCAAAGCGCGTTCAACAGTGCCCGATCTGACGGCAGAAAAGTTTCGCTTGCCGATCTTATTGTTATGGGTGGCTGCGCTGCCATCGAGGCAGCCGCGGAGAAGGGCGGGCACGATGTAAAGGTACCCTTCTCACCGGGGCGCATGGATGCCTTGGAGGAGCAGACCGATGTGGACTCGTTCGCCGTATTGGAACCCTCTGCAGACGGATTCCGAAACTATCTCCGTAAGGGACTTGAAGGATCGGCGGCTGAGATGCTGGTGGACAAAGCGCAGTTGTTGACGCTGACCGCCCCCGAGATGACAGTGCTTATCGGCGGACTGCGAGTACTGAATGTGTACGTTGACCACTGCAGACACGGTATTTTCACCAATCGCCCCGAAACATTGACCAATGATTTCTTTGTGAATCTTTTGGATATGAAGACGAAGTGGCAAAAGTCAGTCACATCCGAAGATGTACTGGAGGGACACGATCGGACAACAGGCGAGCTCAAGTGGACGGGGAGCATCGTTGATCTCGTTTTCGGCTCGAACTCTCAGCTTAGGGCTATCGCGGAAGTATATGCATGCAGCGATGCAGAGCAGAAGTTCATAGCTGACTTTGTGGCAGCATGGGACAAGGTGATGAACCTTGATCGCTTCGAGCTTGCGTGATTTAAGAGGGTAGATGAATCACTTGATTTCATCGGAACCCTTATAAATAAAGGCTTTTCTTTCGCCTTGTTACAAAACCGTTACAAAAACCCGAAAATTGGCTTTTCTCAAGGGATAAATCAGCCGGGAATATACATCATTCATCAGATAATTTTGGTCTATTCAGGAATTTCCGAATAGCTCGATCTGAGCCAATTAGAAATATTTGTCGGTTCGATTGTTCCCTGCGGTCTTCCCTATGGTGGCCTTGCGTTCGGGTGGTATGCAAAATCCCCAGTGAAGTGCAGGAACTGCTTGGTAGAATTAGATGAAAAAAAGTTCAGAACTGTATCGGGATTTTCATTTCATGGCTTTCGCGCCAAATGGTCAAAATAATTTTATCTCCATTTTTCACGTTTGACAAGGCATCACCAAGCCCAGTTTTAATTCCCTGTACTTCTTTGTCATCCACATACAATACAATATCGTCAGGTCTCAACCCCTGTCTGTACCCAATGCCACTATATGGAAGCGTAACAATTACAACCCCTTTTACGTCGCCAAGAGCATTAATGCTTGATATGAGTTTAGCTACTTCTGTTTTTGCTCGAAAACTATTTGATTTCGCTGCAATGCTTGATGATATCTCGGAAGTCGGGAGGTAATTCACCCCTAATTTTGGTCGTTCTGTATTGGCTTTCTCAGAGAGGGGTGCGTTTTCATTTTCTGGCTTCTCTGAAGCCGGGATATTAAAATCAAATTCAGTATATTTCTGGTTGTTTTCATGATCAATTATTTCAACTTTGTTTAGTCTTGCAGTAAACATAGAAAAGAGCAAGCTCATCTCGGAAGGGCTTGTAATTGTAGGCGAAAAATGATTAAACCACTTTAGGACATATTTTTTTTGGTTGTTATATAGCTCGGTTGTTATATGAAGCCTACATACTCCTTTTGATATGATTTTTTTTGCTCCTTCAGGAGAAACCTGAAACTGAACCATCCTCAATTTACTGTTCTTGCTTACATCCAATCTCCTTACTGGCGGCGCCATCTTTCTCGCCCCAAACTTAGTGAAAGCTGAAGGAGTGGCTATACCGTTCAAGCGTAAATCTTGATTTGTACAAATCAGAATCACTTGCTCTTCTTTATGCTTTTTAACCACTTTTCTAACGCCAAATGCGTTACTCCCAACATAAGTGCCTCCGTCTGACATTTGATCATAAATTATGAACTTTGCAGCAAGTTGTGAGTCCTTAATATTATCATCATCACTATACGGATATCCAAACGAATACTGATCTGCGCCAACGAGTCCAAGGGTTAAAATCTCTTTATCCGGATCGTACGAAAACTCAACAGCTCTCCCCAATGGGATATCAATTATAAAGTCTTTACCGGCATACCCAGATTTTGCGATGCGCTCTAAATAGGTCTCGGTTGTTTCAAAATCACTTTTAACCATTGTCATTGCTGCATATCTATGCACAAATGATATAATATCTTTATCGAGCGCCTTGTCCTTACACTCCGCCGGTGTAGTGGCATTTACTGACAGGGTAACAAGGAATAGTACCGCTATAGCGAATTTCATAAACTTCATATTGCTGCCATTTAAGTTGATAAGCCTACTGAAAAGTACGTAATAAAAACAATGGCTGTGATTATTCAACCTTGCATCTACTGGTTTAATCTTGATCTGTTCATGAAGTTTGAATGTGTCGATCTTCCCCGGCAGGCCTGTTCACTGCCGGGGCAAACGGTTTCATCACTAATGGACATTACTAATAAAACGGGTTTCTTAGCATTTATACATCTCTCTGATCTTGAGTTTCTACATACCATAACGAGCATGTTCTCTTAACGGCATGCCTCTGAATAACAAGCTATAAACCCTTTATATGCATTGTTTTCTGTAAAAATGGCATGGATTGCAATAGGCTTGAGCGTGGTGTTACAATGCATCGAAACAACTCTATTAAATAGAAATAATCTTGCTGGGCATTGCTCAAGTAGCTCATGTTTGTTTGATCGAATAAGTTCACCTTTTCCCCCTGCATGGTGATCTGCTTTTGAAAACCCGATCTTCAGGGATGATCTACTTTTGCAGTCCTGATCTTCAAGAATGGACAACGCCGGAACTCAGTATAAATTGAAAATAACAATTCAGTCAAATCCTATTTACTGATCTTTTTATATAAATATTGTAATTAGTTAACAGGCACAATAAAAAACGAGAATACTCAAGCAAGAACGTGCCACAAATCCAATTTATTCAATACTTTTAAGGTATTTTCTTCGCAATGTATCAAGGGTTATTATAGTGCCGTTTCTGCGCATAATAATAACTAATAAATATTTCAATAAATGATCTGATAGAAAGATTATATTTCATGATTAATCTACGGATAACTGCCAAGCCACCGCGCCATGAATTGCTGGTATTGGCAATAAAAAAGCCGGATATTACACCGGCATCAACTGGATCAAAACAAAAAAAACCCAGCGGAGTGCATGGCTATGGTGTTATGATACCGGCTTATCATGATACCCTTGTTGCAATAAATACTCTTCATACTTTGCATTTACCATAAACGGCACCATAAGTATTGCGAAACCAATCGTAAGGGCTGAAATAAGGAACCCCGCTTGATAGACGGGGTTATGGTCTTCGAAAAAGCTTAAAAACTATATCTAACACCTACGAGAAGCTTGCTGATAGAGGCTGTAATGGAATCAACATCTGTGACATTTACTTTTGTAGGCTTGAAGAAACGATACCCAAGGTCAAAAGTGAAACTTTCCGAGGCTTTTATCCCTAAGCCTGCACCTGTCTGCCAAGCGAATACTGTTTTTCCGGGATAGGTGTAACCAGGGTATGCTACATTTAGGAGGCGTGCAAAAATAACTTGAACATGTAAGCTAATTTTCTTATCATAATGTTATGGATACCATGACATTAGTAAGGGAAAAATATACCGCATTGCGAGGCCACCTTGATGAAGCTACGTTGCGATTGTGGGTAGCG
>CAIXLG010000149.1 GCA_903920215.1 uncultured Chlorobiaceae bacterium | reverse complement strand
GAAGAATTTGCAGCCTTGCAGGATACCATCAAAGCAGGTAAAAAAATATCTTCAGAAATTGCCGGTGTTGTAGCACACGGCATGAAAGAGTGGGCAATGGAGCAGGGTGCTACCCATTACACCCACTGGTTCCAGCCTATGACTGGTTCTACAGCAGAAAAACACGATGCTTTCCTGTCGATTGACCGCGATGGTACACCGATAGAGCGTTTTTCAGGTGAGCAGCTTATTCAGGGTGAGCCCGATGCATCAAGCTTCCCGTCAGGCGGTATGCGTACCACCTTTGAAGCACGTGGTTACACCGCATGGGATCCTTCCAGCCCGGCGTTTCTCATGAAGGGCGGCAAAGATCTGACTCTTTGTATTCCAACCGTTTTCATTTCCTACCACGGCGAGGCGCTCGATGCCAAAACTCCGCTGCTGCGTTCAATGGAAGCAGTCAGCAAATCAGCCATCCGCCTGCTTGAGACCCTTGGCGTTACCGGTGTAACACGAGTAAAAACATTTGCCGGCTGTGAGCAGGAATATTTCCTTATCGATAAAAAATTCTATATCGAGCGTCCTGACCTTGTCATGTGCGGTCGTACCCTGCTTGGTGCTCTTCCCCCAAAAGGCCAGCAGCTTGAAGACCACTATTTTGGATCAATTCCTGACCGTGTTCTGGAATTCATGCAGGATGTCGAGCATGAGCTCTACCTGCTTGGTATTCCAGCCAAGACCCGTCACAACGAGGTTGCTCCTCACCAGTTTGAAATTGCTCCGATTTTTGAAGAGGCCAACATCGCCGTTGATCACAACCTGCTTGTCATGGAAGTGATGAGAAAGATCGCTGACAAAAAAGGTTTTGCCCTGCTTCTGGCTGAAAAGCCGTTTGCCGGCATCAATGGTTCGGGCAAACACAACAACTGGTCGATCGGTACCAATACCGGTATTAATCTTCTTGATCCAGGTGATACTCCTGAAAAGAACATTCAGTTCCTCGTTTTCCTTGTTGCCGTCCTCAAAGGCGTCCATAAGAGAGCTGATGTGCTGAGAATGTCAATTGCCAGCATGGGCAACGATCACCGTCTTGGTGCCAACGAAGCTCCTCCTGCGGTTGTAACCGTTTTCCTTGGCGAGCTGCTTGAAAGAGTGCTTGATGCAATCGAAAGCGGCAAGGTAGACCTGAAAACAGAAAAACAGGTACTTAATCTTGGTTTGTCACAGGTTCCGGAGGTCAACAAGGACTATACCGACCGTAACCGTACATCACCGTTTGCCTTCACTGGTAACAAATTTGAGTTCAGGGCGGTAGGTTCTTCCCAGGCTGCATCTGTGCCGAACATGGTGCTCAACACCCTTATGGCCGAAGCTGTTGACGAGATCTCCGACGCTATTCAGGCAAAGCTTAAAGCAGGAAAGGAAAAGGAATCTGCAATTCTTGAAACTCTTCGTGAGCAGATTACCGCAACCAAGGCTATTCGTTACCCTGGTGACAACTATGCCGAAGCCCTTCAGAAGGCCGCTTCCGAAAGAGGGTTGCCTAACCTGAAGAATACACCTCAGGCTCTCAGAACCCTGCTTAAGAAGGACGTACAGGATGTGTTTGTCAAATATGGTGTCTTGACTGTTCCAGAAATAGAGTCACGTCTGCATATCCGTCTCGAACGCTATGTCAAGGGTATTGACATCGAAGCTCGCACCCTGCAGCTTCTGTTGAAGACCTTCGTCATTCCTGATGTTTCCGAATACCAGGGCGATCTTGGCAACTCCTTCAATAACCTGCTCTCTGCAGCTGATGCTATAGGTCTTTCCGACAAGGCGCTCAAGAGCCAGGCTGATAACTTCAAATTGGTGGCCGATAACCTTTCAACGCTTATCGATCTCAGTGCAGAGCTTGATGAAGCCATCGAAAAAATCGAGTCATTCTCAACCGAGTTTGAAAAGGCTGACTATTGCGCAGATGAACTCCTTCCGTTCATGAATGAAGTGCGTGAAGTAGCCGACAGCCTCGAACGTGTTGTCGACCGCAGCCGCTGGCAGCTCCCGACATACCTGGAAATGCTTTTCCAGCATTAATCAACAAAGTCCCACAACAAAAAAGGCCCGCACCGCGGGCCTTTTTGTTTCAAATCCTTAGCTCCTCTCTGTCATTTCGAAACGCAGTGAGAAATCTCTCTTTCCATTCTTCACTGTCCACTGCTCTTTCTTTCCCAACTCAGCACTCAGCACTCGTCCTTCGTCCCTCAGCACTTTTTTTGTTCACTCCCCGATAATCTTCACCAGCACCCTCTTCTTCCTCCGTCCGTCAAACTCACCATAAAAAATCTGTTCCCACGGTCCAAAATGCAGTTTCCCTTTTGTCACCGCCACCACAACTTCACGCCCCATAATCTGTCGTTTAAGATGGGCATCGCCATTATCCTCTCCCGAGAGGTTATGGTGGTATCGGCTGATAGGTTCATGAGGAGCAAGTTCCTCAAGCCATCGCTTGTAGTCATGCTTCAACCCTGATTCGTCGTCATTGATAAAGACCGATGCTGTAATGTGCATTGCATTCACCAGGCAGAGCCCTTCCTCTATGCCGCTCTCCCTGAGCGCAAACTCAACATCCCGGGTAATGTTCACAAAATCCATTCGCGCCGGCACCTGCATCCACAGCTCCTTATGGTACGATTTCATATACGTCTATTCAAAATTGGTAAAGCCCTTTCATCCCTAACCCTCTACAATGTCATTTCGAAACGCAGTGAGAAATCTCTCCCCAGACTTAGCACTCACGTCTCAGTACTCAGCACTAAGAAGACTGCCCACTGAATACCATCTTCATCCGCCGCCAAAAAAATATAAGTCCTATAGGTCCCATAGTCCCTATAAGCCCTATTCCCCATCTTTCAGAACTAAAGAAAATATTTTTATTGCAAACGTTAAGTTATCCCTTATTTTTACCAACCCATTGCCATTTTCCCGGAAATACAAACACTGCCGACATGCCCGAGGTTTTTCATTATCCCACAGCCTATCCTGCATGGTGGATGGATTCATATTTTCTTCTCACCTGGTGTCTTGGAATGCTCTTTCTTAGTATTGGCTGGGCTGTCTTTTTCCGATACGGCAAGTTTACCTACGGTGTTGATCTTGGATGTTTTTGGAAAACAACCTTGCTTCTCGTGCTTACAACCATATCCCTGGGAGGTCCCAATTACTACAATACCCGTTTTGTAGGGGAGCATGGTCAGGATGGAGATGCAATCAAAATATCCAGTGACAAGCTGCTCTATCTCGATCGAAAAGGGAATGAGAAAAAGCTTAACCTTACTGATATTACCTCAATTTACCAGGAGAGTATTACCTATAACCCTCCACCAAAAATTTTTATTGTCGCCGGAAAAGCCCCTGTCAGGGATTCCATATTTGTAACAACCAACCTTCCCGACTACAAGCGCTTTCTCTCAGACCTGTCTAAAAAAACCGGTATTGAAGCAAAGCTGCGCTGAGTACTTTTTATAAATGGATACCCTGTCATATGCTTGATCCCAGCGAAGAACCTCTTCACGATGCGCTGCTGTTAGTTGTTGAAATCGGCAACACCACCGCTTCCTTTGCAGTTTTCAAAGGAGATGAGTGCCTTGAAGTGCACAAGGTGCCTTCAATAATGCTCTCCGGATATGACGATGTTACTGCACAGGTCGTTCCGATCCTTAACAGGTATCCAGCCCTTGCAGATGCTGCCCTCTGTAGTGTTGTCCCTTCAGTAGGTTCAACTGTCAGCAACTTCCTTCGCGATCATCTGACGGGCAAGGTGCTTGAGGTCTCTTCCAGAGTGCAGTTGCCGTTTATGCTGCACTACGACTCTCCGGAATCCTTTGGTGCCGACCGAATCGCCCTTTGTGCCCAGAGCAGCCGACTCTACCCTGAAGAGCCGGTTATCGCGCTTGATATCGGTACTGCGATCACCTTTGATGTCCTTGGTTCAGACAAGGTATACCTCGGAGGTCTTATTCTGCCAGGCCTTGACCTTATGGCAAAGGTTTTGAACGAACATACAGCCCGGCTTCCTTTGGTCAGCATGGATCTTCCTGATACGCTTATAGGATATTCTACAACGGAATGCATCCGCAACGGTATTATCTGGGGTTGTGTTTCAGGTATAGAGGGGCTTCTTGTGAAGATTAAAACCATGCTTGCAGAAGATCATAAAGCAGAGAATATCCGGGTGATTGCTACGGGGGGCAACGCACCGCTCATTGCCGGTATGCTTGCAACCTCACCAGTGCTTGATGAGCTTGCGGTGCTCAGGGGTACTCGCTATATTTTTACGCTCAATGCACACTCTTTCAGCTGAAGAATGTCCTGGCGTCATCAATAGCTTTTAGCACCTGTTTGTCATCAACGTTTTTCTCCAGCAGAAAAGCTTCGCCCAATGTTTTCAGCAGCACAAAACGGAGCTTTTTATCCAGTTTCTTCTTGTCCGAAAACATGTTTTCAAGCAGCAGTTTGCTATCGATATCGAGAAACCTTCGTTTAAGCACCCCTTTAGGAAAACGGAATTTCTTCAGGATTGAAAGCCCTCGCTCAAGCGACGCCTTATCAAGATAGCCGAGATTGTGCGATAAAAAGAGAGCGCAGACCATGCCGATCGTGACCGCCTCACCGTGACGCAAATGACGGTACTCAGCAAGTTTTTCAAGCCCGTGCGCAAAGGTATGTCCGAAGTTGAGGGTTGCCCTCAAACCATTCTCTTCCCTGAAATCCTTCGTGACAATATCTTCCTTGATGAATGCACTCTTTGTGACTGCTTCAGTCAGCCATGGCTCCTGAAGTTCGGTAATGGCTTTGAAATGGAGGTCAAGGAACGAAAGGAAAGCCTCATCGGCAATAAAGCCGTACTTGATCACTTCCGCCATTCCTGAATAGATTTCCCGCTCTGGCAGGGTTTTAAGGTATGAAGGATCAATCAGCACCAGTTCCGGCAGATGGAAAAATCCGATAAGATTTTTGCCGAGAGGGTGGTTAATGGCAACCTTCCCGCCAATCGAGCTGTCAGTCATAGCCAGCAGCGTCGTTGGAAGCTGAATCACCGGTATGCCGCGGTAATAGCTTGCAGCTATATACCCGCCGAGATCACCCACAACCCCGCCACCAACGGCAAGCAGATTCCAGCTTCGGTCAACATCCGCCTCGATCATTGTCCCGTAAAGGCGGTAAGCTGCACTGAAACTTTTTGAAGCTTCCCGTGCCGGCACAACCAGCTCTCTCCATAAAAAGCCTTCATGGGTAAGCGTTGCAAGCAGCTCGTCTCCGTAAAGCTTGCGGGTATGCTCATCAAAAAGCACCACGGTTTTTTTTGAAAGGCCGTGTGTCGCAAACAATGCACCAAGTCCGGCTGTAACAGGCGTTCCTGCAATTATCGTACTCACATCGTGTTGTTTAATGATTAATCCGGTGTGCTGGATGATGCCTTTCTTACATACCGCTCTATTTTTCTGGTCAGTTCCTCTACTGTTGATCCAATGCGGTTAATATCAGTATGAACAGTGATATCAGCGCTTTCATATCGAGGTTCCCGTCTGGAAAGGATTGTCGAAATTTTTTCCTCAATCTCCTCGCGCGAGAGCTTTTGCCCGTTTTTACCTTTCAACAGTGGTCGATCAGTTTTGTTGTAGAGCCTTCTTGCCAGCGTTTTTGATGGAGATTTCAGATAGACCAGGGTGCCGGACTCTTTAATCAGGTCATAAGCACGGTCATTTTCCAATACACCACCTCCGAGGGAAATCACCAGGTTGTTTTGCTCAACAACTGCCTCAATTGTCTGATGTTCAAGATTTCTGAAATGCTCCTCTCCACTTTCTGCAAAAATCCGGGTAATTGTTTTACCAGCGTGTTTTTCAATCCTCTGATCAAGGTCAATAAACTCATAACCGAGCGAGTTGGCCAGGAGCGGCCCTATCGTCGATTTACCGGATCCACTGAACCCGGTTAAAAATATGAGTGAATGATGCTTTGTCACGGTTCGCTGTTAAAACTTTCCTTTTACGTCTGCCCACCTCCACCTCTTGGTTTCCTTATTGCGGCAAATATATACAATAAAGCAAAAAAAAGCACTCTTCGTCAGCAGTTTGAATCCATCAGCAATGTTGCGCCCGGAGAGATTATTATCTTTCCTGCAGTTACGGCCATTGCCATAATGCTGTGAAAATAATAGCTTCCTGTATGAAGGCCCTTTAACTCTTTTAAAAAGAATGAAAAAGCTTTACATCATAAAGGCAGGAACCACATTCTCCTCAACCCTTGAAGCCCTCGGCGATTTCGATGACTGGATCAAAATCGCACTCTGCAGGCCGGAGCTGCCCGTTGCTGTTGTTGATGTGGGGCAGGGGAGCCCTCTTCCTTCGCCGGAGGAGTGCAGTGGTGTTATTGTAACAGGATCGCATTCAATGGTTACCGATAATCTGCCTTGGAGTCTCAAAATCGAATCATGGATTCCATCACTTGTTGCTTCAGTAGTCCCTTTTCTTGGTATCTGTTACGGTCATCAGCTTCTCGGCCGGGCTATGGGAGGAGAGGCAGGATACAATCCGAATGGCAAAGAAATAGGAACAGTTGCCATTACTCTCACCGGGGAATCAAAGAGTGATCCGCTTTTCAAGGGAACTCCAGCTGTTTTTCAAGCACATACCACCCATGCACAAAGTGTCCTGAAGCTTCCTTCCGATGCTCTGCTTCTTGCAGGTAATGCCCACGAACCGCATCACGCATTCCGTATCGGCACCTCTGCCTGGGGTGTCCAGTTTCACCCGGAGTACACCCCTAAAATCATGCAGGCATACCTGACTGCCCAGGCTGAAAGTCTCAGAAAAAAAGGACGCAATGTTGAGAATTTGCTCTTGGAAGTAACAGAAACCCCGTTTGCCCGTCAGGTGCTTTTCAATTTTGGTTCACTGGTCAATGCCGGTAGTTCAGCATGATCAAAGAATAGAAAGCCGGAGGGGTTTGGCTTTCTATTCGTAACGGAGCGCTTCGACGGGTTTAAGCTCAGCGGCTTTTCTGGCAGGCCAGAGGCCGAAGAATATTCCGGTAAGTGCTGAAAACGCTGTTGCAAGCACAACCGAGATCGGTGAGGTTATGACCGACCAGCCGGCAAAATAGGAGAGAATAAGGGAGATGGCAATCCCGAGCATGATGCCGATAAGCCCTCCGCTCACCGTCATGCCAACCGACTCGACCAGAAACTGCAGCATGATATCGTTTTTCCTCGCTCCAATAGCCTTTCGCAGCCCGATCTCCCGTGTGCGTTCTGTCACCGATACCAGCATGATATTCATAATCCCTATGCCT
>CAIXLG010000148.1 GCA_903920215.1 uncultured Chlorobiaceae bacterium | reverse complement strand
GCCTATGATAATACTGCTCTTTGGTATAGATGAGTTTGCGAGAATATTTTTCATTGCCATAGGAGCATTTTACCCCATGATTTTTAATACCTATCAAGGGGTGAGCGGTGTTCCGGAAAAATATCATGAGCTTGCCCGGGTGTTTGATTACAAAAGTTTTCGTTACCTGTCGAAAATAATTATTCCCAGCGCATTACCTTCGATTATTACCGGTATTCGTCTCAGTATAGGTCTGTCCTGGATGTTTCTGGTCGGCGCTGAGCTTTTTGGAACAGAGTCAGGTGTTGGTTTTTTGATGATTATGGGTCGTCAGATGTTTCAGATCGATGTTGTCATGGCTGGGCTGGTAGTCATTGGATCGTTGGGGTTAATAATAAACACTCTTCTGAAAAAATTCGAAGAGTATGTATTGCGCGGCCGAGTCTCTTTTGATGGAGGGGCAGTCTGATGAGTATCAGCAAAAAAACAAAAGCATTTCTTGGGGGTAGTATTGTTCCCCTTGTTCTGGTCATTGTATGGCAATATGTCGCCTCATCTGGTTATATCGCCTCTTTTATTCTACCCTCTCCAGGCAAGGTTATCGATACATTTGTGACCAATTTTGTAGAAAAGGCGTATGCCACTCATATTGCTGCAAGTTTAAAACGAGTAATGATTGGGTTTCTAATTGGCACAGTGAGTGGGTTTTCGTTTGGGTTACTCATGGGATTGTCGCGAACGGCAGAAAAAATTTTCGGCCCATTTTTTAATGTCATTCGGCAAGTGCCCATCATAGGATTTATCCCGCTGATTATCATGTGGTTCGGAGTTACAGAGCTGCCTCGCATCATGATTATTACTGTGGCAGCCTTTTATCCGGTCACATTGAATACGTTTGCCGGAATAAGAAATGTGCCAAAAGAGTACTTCGAACTCTCTTCAGTCTATGGATATAAAGGATTAAAGCTCATTAGACGAATTGTCATACCAGCAGCATTGCCTTCAATCACAACAGGGATTACTCTGGCTCTTGGGATGTCGTGGGCTATGTTAATGGCCGCAGAACTCTTCATACAGACATATTTTGGCATCGGTACACGGATTCAGTTGGGTCGCGATAAATTTAATATGGCCTTGGTTATCGTTGGGATAATAACAGTCGGGTCACTTGGATTTTTTATGACGACGATAGTTGAGCAATTAGCGAAAGCTCTCGATCGAGGAAGAATCATTCAAAAAGAAAATTAAAATTCAAGGATAAGAACATGTCAGTCGCAAAAGGTACTCTTGAGATCAGGAATCTTAGCAAAACTTATGTTGTCGACAACAATCCATTGCAGATCCTGAAAAATATCAATATAACCTTCCCTGCAGGGGCCTTTGTATCAATTCTCGGTTCCAGTGGTTGCGGTAAAACAACACTGTTACGGATTATGCTCGGTCTTGAGACCAGTTATGATGGTGATGCATTGATTGATGGTGAGAAGATAGAAGGGCCTGGATCGAATAGAGGAATAGTTTTTCAGGATCACCGTCTCCTTCCATGGCTCACAGTAGGGGAGAATGTTGCTTTCGGTCTCGACAAGCTCAATCGGAAGGCAAAGAAACTTCTTGTTGACGAACATCTGAAGCTGGTTGGTCTCAGCGGATTTGAGGGCGCTTACCCTGCTCAGCTTTCAGGAGGAATGGCTCAGCGGGTTGCTATTGCAAGAGCATTGTCCAATAAGCCTGAAATCCTTCTTCTGGATGAACCCCTTGGAGCACTGGATGCTCTAACGAGAATGTATATGCAAAAAGAACTTGAGAGATTATGGGAGTTGGAAAAAATTACCATGATCATGGTTACTCATGATATTGATGAAGCAATATATCTGAGTGATAAAATTATCATCATGTCCTCCCGTCCAGGTATCATCAATAAAATAATCAACATCCCGGCTACAAGACCTCGCGATCGGGCAAGTTCTGAATTTATGCAGATAAAGGCAGAGATTCTGAATGAGTTCCATCTTGGCTCTGAATATCCATTTGCCTATGCCATTTGATTTTTTTTTAATCCAGCGAGCTGTTCATCAAAAGCATAACGCAATATAATTCAGTGATAAATTCGGGCGAACTCATCAAAAAAAAATGAATAACAAGGCAAAAGTACTCTCTATCGTTTTCATTACCATAGCCATTGCTCTGGCGGGGTGGTTTGCTTTCAAGAAAAGTTTTCCAAAGAGTGATGCAGTTGCTATTCGGGAGATAGCTACGACTGCTCCATCACAGTGGGAGCTCGCAAAAAAACTCACTGGAAGGGATATTCTTGTAGAAGAGGGGGTGAAAATTGAACCTGTTCACAGTATTCCGAGCAGTGGCGGTACTGTTGTACTTCAGGCACTTCTTGCCAGTAACATCGATGTAAGCAGTTCTTCAGCATGGCCTCCCTTTATAAACATCATTGCCCGTGGCGGTAAAATAAAGGCGCTGCTTAGTACTGCTGTATCGACCAAAGAGAACAAGGTGAATGGAGGAGGTCTGTTGGTTCTCAATGAAAGCACTATTCATTCAATCAATGATCTTCCCGGTAAAAGGATTGCTGTAAATGTACTGGGCGCAGAAGCCGATTATGTTACTCGGCTCTACTTGAAAAAGAATGGTCTTTCAATTTCGCAAGTAGAACTGGTAGTCGTTCCAATGGAAAAACAGGAACAGATGCTGCGCAGCCATCAGGTAGATGCTATCGCATTTGCAACAGGCGGCGGGATATATTTTGATATGGCCATTGAAAATGGCGGAGTGCGTGATATACCAGGCACAACAAATTTCGATACGAAGGGCGAAGCCGTAGCTGCTGCAATAGGTTTCAGGAGTGATTTCATCGAGCAACACCCTGATGCAGTCAGAAGATATATTCGAGCGTATGACGTTTCACGACGCATAATTTATGATGCGTTCCAGAAAGATCCAGAACGGGTAAGAAAGGCTTATGCCGCCATCAGCATCGAAAAGGGCGGAAACCCTCGTTTGGCAAAATATTTCAAGGTAAATATTTGGACTCCTGAGCATCCCTTAATCACTGACAAGGATCTTCAGTGGTGGATAGATCGCTTTATTGAGGACGGATTACTTAAACCTGGCCAGATTAAGCCTTCTGATATTTATACGAATGAGTTCTATCCAGTGTATAAGAAAAAATAAACCTGACGCTGGTTTACCTCCCTGTGGATGACAATGCCGAAAGAGAGTCATGAATAGATCAATATTGAAAAAGTAAGGTTATGGACATAATTGTAGCAAAGGACGTGCGAAAAAAATTCAGACTCAAGCATGGTCAGCAGGTGAAGAACAATGGAATCATCTCCAATGAGATTGACGCCTTGGGAGGTTTTGATCTGAATATTAAAAAAGGTGAGTTTCTGGTATTGGTAGGTCCCAGTGGCAGTGGAAAATCTGTATTTCTTGATATTGTTGGCGGATTAAGTGCTCCCTCGAGCGGGGTAGTCTATCTCGACGATAAACCGGTAGATGCCCCAAGTGAAAAGACAGGCTACGTCTTTCAGCAATATGCATTGTTTCCTTGGAGAACAGCTCTGTCGAATATTGAATTCGGCCTTGAGTCTCGAGGGGTAGTCAAAGAAGAGCGTGTTAATATTGCCCGTGAGCTGTTATCCCTTTTTGGACTCTCTGATTTTGAAGACCGCTACCCTTACCAGCTTTCCGGCGGAATGCAGCAACGTGTCGCCATAGCGCGTGCGCTTGCTACTAAACCGGAAGTATTGTTGATGGACGAGCCCTTTGCTGCTCTTGATGCACAGACCCGAGAAATTCTTCAAAACGAACTTATCCGGATTTGGGAGGGAACCGATACCACGGTGATTTTCGTAACCCATAGTATTGATGAGGCGGTATTCCTCGCAGACAGGGTTGCTGTTGTTACAGCTCGCCCAGGAAAAATCAAAGAAATAATTGAGATAGATCTTCCAAGGCCACGACACGGAGATATAAGATCATGCAGTGCATTTGCAGCTAACCGGCATAAGGTGTGGGGAGCGCTCAAGGCAGAAGTCAACAAAGCTCAACAGGAATGGAAGCTCGCTCCCGGGTTTACCGATTAACTGAGTTAAAACTATTCAAAGAATAAAGGAGATTTCTTATGTCAGAAGAACTGTCGGTCCCTTCAGAGATCAGGCTAAAACCCCGATCTATTGATATCAGTCTGTATACCAAAAATTTAAAACCTTTCTTTGTCGCTCTGTACCATTGGTCGCACGGTATTCCATTGGTTCTTGTTTTTTTTGCAGTATGGGAGGCCCTTCCTCGTCTGGGGATCATCAATCCACTGTTTCTGCCACCCTTTTCAACAACTCTCACAACGTTGATTCACTTGGCCCTGTCAGGTGAATTATTGTTGCACTCCTTGGTCAGTCTGCAACGATCAGCGACAGGATTTAGTCTGGCGCTATTGGTTGCTGTGCCTTTTGGTTTTTTAATGGGTCATTTCGTACAGTTTGAAAGATATACTGATCTGTTAGTACAGAGTTTGAGGAACGTTTCTCTCTTTGCTCTCCTGCCGATCTTTCTCCTGTTATTGGGTCTTGGTGAGTCGTCGAAGATAGCAATCATATTCTATGCTGCTAGCTGGCAGATTCTTATGAACACTATAAATGGAGTTAAGAGTGTTG
>CAIXLG010000147.1 GCA_903920215.1 uncultured Chlorobiaceae bacterium | reverse complement strand
GAGCACTCAGGTTCCGGTGCAGTCAACCTTCAATACGGGTTGTCGTCGAATCAGCCGCAAGTTAATACTCGGTAACCGTACCATTCGGTATGAAAACAATTACAGCGCGAGATCGTGATCTTATTCTTGATGTGACGGGCGAGGGACTGACCTCATTGCCGGCTGCTGTTCTGGAAAAAGATCTGCTGATCACAGAAATTCTGCAAAGGATGCCCGGGATGGATACCGGAGCCATGAAATTGGTCTTTTGTGGAGGAACCTGTCTCTCGAAGGCTCATGGACTGATTGAGAGAATGTCGGAGGATATTGACTTTAAGGTTATCGTACCGGAAGGACTTCCCCGGACGGCTCGGAGCAAGCGGTTAAGCTGACTTAAAAAACAGGTGGTTGACTTTCTCTGCGGAGAAGGCTTTACCCTGTCTGAACAGGAGCTTATTGCACGTGATGAGAACAATTATGTGTCTCTGAACATCCGCTATGCAAGCCGTTTTGCTTCTGTCGCCAGTCTGCGACCGGAAATCAAGGTAGAACTGAGCGCAAGATCGCCATTGCTGCCAGTTGAGCATTTACCGATACGCTCAATTCTTGGAATGATGGTTGACCCGGCTTCTCTTGGCATATCGGTTGAATGTCTTGGTGTTCAAGAGACTTTAGGTGAAAAAATTCTTTCTTTTCTTCGGCGGACAGCTGAAGAAATGGCTGGACGGAACCGTGCAGAGTACGATGACCGGTTGATCCGTCATCTCTATGACGTATCGGTGATTCTTCACAGTCGAACTTCTCTTGCGAAGGGATTGTCTGCTGCAGTTTTTCAGCAGATGATTGTTGCTGATGGCGTGCAATTTTCCCGATAATATCCTGAATTCAGGGAAAACCCGTCAGGGGAGATGCGAAAAGCTCTTGAACGGCTGAAGAGCGATGAAGGATTTGCTGTACAGTATAACCGGTTTGTTGACGAACTGGTCTATGGTGATCCAATAACGTTTGCTGTCGCAAGGCGTGACTTTATAATGTTTGCGGAAAGGTTTTTGCCCGGCATGACCGATATCAACCGAGGAGACCAGGACGTAAGCGAACTGCACGATTGAGCTGTTAACACAAAAGGGGTAAGATAGGAGGGCAGGGAAGTAATCGTTTTTACTATTTGGTAACTGATTTTGATAAAAATTTTGTTACGCGTATGTTACGCTATAGGCCAGTAACTCCTTTTATATCAATGGCATATAGCCGCATTGTGATATTTACACTGTAGAGGTCAGTGGTTCGAATCCACTATCGTCCACATCACACACACCTAAAGGCCTGCAAAGAAAAGACGTTGCGGGCTTTTTTTTATTCCCCCTTCACAGGCTTGAGCCTGTTCCTTTGGAACGCCGAGCCCCGGCTCGGCACCAAGAACGGATAACGAACGGAGCATTGCACAGCCGGACTTCGTCTGCATGGAAAAAACTCATGAAAATTCAAGAAGTAATCAGTACCAGAAATTCGTTGAATATGTGGCAACTCAGATGGTGAGGGTTCATCCGGCTCAACAGAACAGAACATTACCGCGCAAGTTGGCACTAAGTCAGCACCAAGTCGAAGTTCTCTCTAATTGTTTGGAAGATAGTGAATTATCCAAGCTCATGATCATTGTTGGTCGCTTAGATCGCACCATGTTCCGCTACCATGTCCTTAACCCGCTCATCATAGCGGGATTGATTGAAATGACCATTCCGGATAAACCAATAAGCAGCCTGTAAAAGTATCGAATAACTGAAAAAGGTCGAATCTGGCTTGCAGAAATAAAGCAATGAAATCAGATTATCCCTGCTCAGCTCGTCAATGATCTTGGTTATCAGCAGGGAGATGGGTTCAAATACGGCAGGAATAAAAAGGAAGCTGACATTGAGCGAAAACGACTGGGTAACTTAGGGGTGTTTAGAAAGCGCCGATTAAAACCGGTAGAAAGCAGAGAATGCAAGTTTTTTAGCCCCTGCTTCAGCGGATGAGATGGACGGAAGGACATCAGCCAAGAGGAACGCCGGGGAAGAAGCCACCAACCGGATACAGAGCCGGAACACGTTGTCGTTCGGACTCGAAGGCTTGCGAAGAGGAGCCAAAACTTACAAGACATGTTTGCTTTTCTTATCCGCAATTTGAATTGATGTCGTATAGAAATAGAATTGAAGGCCCGGTAATCATATCATTCACTTTTGTCATCCTGAAAAAAAGCTTCTGCGACATCCTTTTCAATGGCCAGAACTTCAGCATCAGTTAACGATGCGAACTCTTTCTTGCGTCGGCTAAGAGGGAGTTTCATGCTGTTTTGGGTTATGAACATGATGAGGTCGCGTATCTGGTTTCCGGGTATGTCGATGTGCTCACCGATTGACGTCAGCGCGAGGTCATAACATTTCAGGTAGTGCACATCCTTCGGAAGCAGGGTTGTGATGGTGTGCTCGACGCAGGTGTAGAGATATTCGGCAAGTGCAGTGTAGTCGCCGAACCGGTAGAGATCGGCGGTATCATTAAGCACTTCGACGTTACCCTTTGGCGTTGGCTGCCAGTCGATAGATGACATGAGCGGCGCGCTGAAGTCACGCAGGGCTTGCCGGTACTCCTCTATACGCTCAAGCATGACTGCGCTGACCGGAAAAACCATGCCCGCAGGTGCAAATTTTCGCTCGGCAAGAATATGATGAACGAGTGCCCTGTGCAAGCGCCCATTGCCGTTCTCGAAGGGGTGCATGAAAACAAATCCGAATGCGATCAGAGCGGCATGAATGACGGGATCAACTGAGCCACCGCTCATGATGCGGTGACTATCCAGGAGTCCCTGCATCAGAGAGGGGAGATCCTGTGGTTGTGCACCGATGAACTCCGGAACCGGCTCGCCATCACGATTACGTTCACCCAGAAAGACTCCTTCAGAGCGAAGCCCCTTGGCAACAAAACGGTTGTCCTGGATGAGTTTGCCATGCATCTCAATGATTTCGGAGAGGGAGAGCGGCTGGCGCCCTGCCTGCTGAATAACCAGTGACCAGCGTTCGATCCGGTTTCGGGCGGGTCGTTCTCCCTCAATAGCAAAAGAAGCGCGGCTGTCGGCAAGAAGCAGAAAGCTGGCTGCACGACGCCAGACATCCTGACTGGTTCGGCCCATGACCTGCTCGATCTGAAGTGAGAGTGCTGCCTTGATGAACGTTTGCAGCACATCTGTTTTGCGGACAACAGGACAGAACTCCCGATCGCCAAGAAGGTTGTTGGTAATTTTATGGCGAGGTGATTGCTTCTGCGGCCCGGTGAAATACTTTTCAGGGTCCAGAATCGGCAGGTAGCGCACTCCGGGTGAAATATCTTCAAGCGAAAGCCTTTCGCCGGTGAGCCATTCATAAAGAAACCAGAGTCTTCGAGCCTGCTGTTTTCCCTGGTGAGTTGCAATGACCGCTGTGACTGATTTTGCTCCCAACTTGAAGAGAATACTTTTAAGAACAAGCAGGTCAAGCGTTTCATGCTTTAAAGCAAAAAAGATGTGCCCTGCGACATTGCCCTCCGGCCGATATCGCTGGTCATAGACACGTATCCCGTTTTCCAGCCGGACACTTCCTCTGACATGTCCGGTCGCAACCGCACAAATCTCCCTTAACGGCAGTTCTGTACCCAATGAGTGCTGCAGTGCAGCATAACCAACCCATCGGCGACTGGCATCAACTGTGATTTCGGTATCGGAAATGGTTGGGATTGTGCCTGGCATAATTGTCGAAAAATGAATGTTTGCGTCGAATTACTATGCATGATAACGCTTTTTGTCGAATTATGTGCCTTTCTGGGTAATGGGAAGCTATTTTCGTTCAACTCTGCTCGTGCATCACAATGGCTTCACGTACAGCAATCAGTAATGTAAGCTGCTGGTGCTTGACAGCTCCAACCCGATCTGAAAAGACATTGTCAGTGGTTCATCCTTTTTTCCCCTCATTTTTCTGACAGGCATTCTCCTGCCTGCCTCCTCTACTCAATACCGTCCTTTATGGGTTCTTATTTTCGAAACTGAGGAAAACCATATTTTGCATAGATAATCGACTAATATTCGATTATCTATGCAAAATAATGACCTCATGCAACTCGAAAAGAAACTCAGCTCACTGGGTGGTGTGCCTTTGACGCACGGAGCACTTGTCTCCATGCTCAATGAGTATAGAGTGCCGAATGATAAAATTATTTGTTTGATTGATAAAGCGTTTCTTCTGCTCATGCCAATAGTTATCCGTCCAATGAATCAATTGAGTATAGTAAAGAATTGTGTTGCTTTACCGCACTGCGGTACTCCATCTGAATAATGATCACTAACAGCTTCATTGAGTATGTTCATGCCTATGATGAGCCCAATGAGCCTATGTGCATTATGAACCGGCCAAGTCAGAAAGGTTAAGCAGTTGGTATTGCCTGCGGGATTTTTCGAATGCATTGCAGGCTTTCATCTGCTCAATGACCCGATCCAGATCGGTGTAGTCGAATGCGGCTGTCCATTGCTAGATTTTCTGCATGGCGGCAATGAACGGCTCAAGTTTCGCTTGCCGTGTGAGCACGCGCAGGCAATCCAGATATTCCTCTCTGAAGAGCGTTGGCACAATCATTCTGCATGCATTGACAACAGACAACTCTGCGTTCATGACGAGGCGCGCTAATCGGCCGTTTCCATCAATAAAGGTATGTACTTCCGAGACGATAAACATCGCCAGCAATGCCCTGGCCATTCCAGGAGGAACTGACGGCAAGAGCTTGCTTCCCTCAATAAGAGTTCTGCGTACATTTCTCGGTGAGACAAACGTGGTGTTGTTCCCTGCAAAACCTTCCCGGACTTTAAAATAACCAGGCGCTGACTCCGGTCGTTCTTTCATGAGATCCAGATGGCGCTTCTGCAATTGGTGCAATACGCCTTCAGTGAATCATCGGCTGTCGTGTTTTTTAGCGATGGCTTCATGAATTCGGTAGGTTTGTCGCGTTATTTTGCTCAAAAAACGATATTTGTCGCAAATGTTAACTTAAATAAGCCATTGAGAAATTGCAAAAAGGACAGCGCAAGAACTTGGAGTCAGCTTGATTTCCAGTTCGCAGCCTACAGCTTCGGCATATTTTCTGAATGCCGAAATAGAAGGAACATGTTTTCATTGTTGGTTTTTGCAACTAATCCACAAATAAATCAATATGATGTATTATATTATAAATAATATATATTTATTCTCGTAATTTATTAATATTTGCATAAAATATTGGAAGCATAGCGCGTACATGGAGCCCCCTAACGATCATTACGACAGCTCGTGGAAAGAAGCCATTGAGCACTATTTCCCGGATATCATAAGCACACCTATAAAAAAAGGCTTTCCGGTCATCTTGTTACAAATCCGTCACAAAAACGAGAAAATTGATCTTTATCAAGGGTAAAACCAGCCCTGCCAATACATCACCTATCGACCGGATAAAACCATTTTCCTGACCTCAAGAAAATGGTGAATCCAAAATTGGATTCTCTGTACCAACATTTCCCTACTCCCCTGCGCGTGTGCCGGTTGATCTCGATGAAATCAATGACCACCAAATGGTGGCGGTTGAATATGGTACGTGCGTGCGGCTGATCTATCCGTAACCTTGCTATTATCTTGCTCTTTTTTATGGCCCCCAGAAACTCCGGAAATCTTGTTTTGTGCCCGGGTAGAGAGAACTCTCATGTGCAGGTGGATAGCTGACTTTTCAGCCCTCCAACTTTGGGGAGGTTGAGTATGGTTCCTCCATGTGCAGGTGGATAGCTCACTTTTGAGCCCTCCTTATCGACCGGCTGGCATGAGAGCGCAAAATTGCGCCATCCCAGGCACAACCTGCCGTCATCGACTGACCGGAACGAACCATTAATCCATCAAATAACTCACTCAAGGAAACAAGTTTATCAACATTGATACTCTGCTTTGATCTTGAGTTTCTGCATACCATAACGCGCCTATACTCTCAATGGTACAACCCCGAATAACAGGCTATAAAGCCTCTATTTTCAACGTTTACCGTATTAATGACTAATGAGTATCAAGGGTTAATTGAATGGCATTAAAGCGCATCATAACCCATATATCAAAGGCTTATAATCTTGCCATAATCTTGCCGTTGTGCAGTCTGTTTTATCGCCTGAATGGTCCATCCCGGCAACCCTGAAAGCTGATCTACTTTTGAGAAACCTGATCTTCAGCGGCTTCGGCTTCGTTTCCTGCATATCATCCCGATCTTCAGGGAAGAAAAACTGCCGTTCTCCTTTACTCCTTCATTACATTTTCTGTTTTACCATGAGAAATAACCACGAAAGAGAACCATAAATCCTGATCTACATTCAGAGTTTTTTAATGAGTTTATCAGCACAATAACCAGCTTTACAACTCAGTACGATAAGCCACAAGAACGCGCCATAAAGCCAAGCTATGCAATACTTTCAGGTCATTCAGCGCAAAGTATCAAGGGTTAATACAGTGCCATTTCTATGCCTTATAACTGATCTATGATGTTCAGTTAAATGATCTGATAAATAACTCACCTTGCATGGTTATTCTTGAGATAACTGCCCAGCCACCGCGCCACGAATCCCCAGAATGGGCAATAAAAAAGCAGACCGTTAAGCCTGCTGTGATACCATCGAAAGGGAGGTTCAATTCCGAGCTTTCAACCTGCTTAAAACCCCCACTCGTTACTTTCTCTTTTTGAATGGGTTCATTACCGTACTGAATAGCCCTGTTCCGGGTAAGCCTACGGTATTACGTACCCCTTTTTTATTCACAGTAACGTGCGCGCCCTTAATGCCTGTTGATACTGAAAAGCCTTTTTTGGACAGGTTCAAAGTAACGCCGGGGAATAACTTTATCCGCTTGAAAAATCTAACTGTCATTGTTAACCCACTGTTTTTAAGTTCACTCAAAGAATATTACCCGAATTCTGCATAAGAATCAAACCCACCAAACTTCGCAAACGGATTCTCTTCATTTTGCTTCTTTGGCTTTGCTGGCATTTTCTGCCGTGATAATGGCGACAAACCGAAATCCCGCCTCATCCCGTTTATGAGTCCAAGCATATCGCGACAAATTGACCAACCAACATGACGTATAAGCTGGCCTTCATCCCCGATCTGGATATACTGACTGCCAATTTCAGCCATCAACTCTCTGTATTCCGCTGTAAGCTGGCATAAGTCTGTGAACATGCTGACATCCGCAATAGTGAGTATTTCGGCCTCAATCAATGGCACAACTTCTTTTCTCCACAACTCAGCCGCTTCGGTACCCAGGCTTTCAGGTGGATTCCTTAATCCTGCATCAATGGCGATAACAGGCCCCTTCTTACCCTTGCTTGGTCTTAAAGTACCCATTAACCGCTTTTCTTCCTCTGATTTCTTCCTCATAATTATTACGTTTATTTTCTGGCAAAAGTTTTAAATATCCGTCCGGACTTAATTAAGGCCCCTAATAATATTTTTTAACGATGCTTTCAAATATTTCTTGGCCGCCCCCCGTATGCTTTCGGTCTTGTTTCTGTTTCCCTTGCCCTTGCTTCCTTCCTCAAACAATGCGACCTTACTTTTCTCATAGATGAAATTCCCGATCTTGCTGGCTTCCTTGTTGCTGTCTTTGCTGGTCATGAACTCAATGTTTTGTGGTTAAAGCGTTCCTAATAATCTTATTCACCTCATCATCCGGTAGCGGACAACCTGACTTACTATTCAACGAATGAACCATACTGGCGACATCATTTATCCCCTTATCCTTCAACCATCTCGACACCTTGAAGAGCGTAGGATTCCGCCCCCCAGGGACAAACTCTTTCTGCATGAATGTCTGTATTGCCTTGTCCAGTTGTGCGGCCTCACGATCACCTGAAGCCTGTTGTATAGGCTTCCTGTATTGCTGCTGTCGCTGCCGCTCTTTGTCCAGTGCCGATTGATAGAATGGTTCCCAATCGAACAACTGGTAACCATCAAGGAAGAACACTTCAGCTTCAGGGTTCCCGTAGTACATCCGGCTCATGTCGCTGCAAGCTTTATCTGTTCCGTAGTGGTGGATAACCTCTTTCATCATTTTACTGAACTCGACCGCTTCCAGTTTAACCGGCTTCCGCGTCGGCAGAATCACCCTGAACCGATCACAGACAACGCCATTCTTTTCTTTCCTGTGGCTGCGTGTTGTAGCGACAATCCCGATGTACTGCCCGAACATCTCCACGGCATTAGAGAGCGTAACCCCGGCATCATAATCCAGAACGATAAGCTCGCTCCCCGGTATGGCGTTCTTTGCGCATCGGTAGCCACCTTGAAACTGAACGGCTGAATACTGCCCGGCTGACCGCACCAAGTCCGCCACCCTATCAAGAGGCAACCGGTACGCTCTGAACCCTGTCGGGTCTTTTTCATTCAACCCCACTTTGTACGAAATCAGTACTTTACCGTCTGCGCTTTCCATCGAATACCTCCGATATTTTCGTATTTCTTAAAACAGAACGTGACACCCTTGACACCTGAACCCGCATGAATAAAGGTGTCAAGTTGTCAAGGTGTCACTCTGTTGTTTTACATAAGCGAACAATACAGCCCTTTTCAAGTTGAAAGCGGTGTTCTGACATCAAAACAACCCCCTGTACTCATCGTTTGGCTCTGTTGTTCGTGTTGTACAGTTTGGACTATTTCGGACTTCCGGACTTTCGTTTTCATCCTGTTTTACATAGTCCAGTTGTCCAGCTCCTATAGAGGACTGGACTTCCGGACTTTCGTTTTCATCCTGTTTTACATAGTCCAGTTGTCCAGCTCCTATAGAGGACTGGACTTCCG
>CAIXLG010000146.1 GCA_903920215.1 uncultured Chlorobiaceae bacterium | reverse complement strand
TTTTAATACACCCTCAAGCATCTTTTGGGCCGAGGGTTCTTCAAGAAAAAAAACAAGTGTTTTCATTGGGGATCACTCCCCTCAAAAAAGCCTTGATTCCACAAATAACCCATCTGATCGCCATCTTTCATATAGGCAACAATCTGGGTGTTTTCATTGGCTCTACGGATTTGCGTATATCCCTCTTTCTTGACGAGCCAAAAGACTTCATCGACAGTTGTCGCATTTAAAAAATCAGGTGAGTGGGTAGAAACAAATACCTGCCCGCCCCGGTTAGCATAGTTGCGAAACTCCTCTGCAAGCTCCCGCAACAACCTTGGATAGAGCTGATTTTCAGGCTCTTCTACACATAACAGAGGATGAGGAGCGGGATCATACAGGAGGGTTAAATAGGCAAGCATTTTGATAGTGCCGTCCGAAACATAGCGGGCCAAAAAGGGATCTTCAAATGAACCATCCTGAAATTTGAGCAGAACACGACCCTCTTCAGTAGTTTTTGATTCCACCTGGGAAATCCCCGGAATACGCTGCTTCAGCAATTCAAGTATTTGACTGAAGGCAGCCGGATGACGATTATGTAGATACTGGATGACAAGCGATAAATTTTCTCCCTCACGCGACAAATGCTCCGCATATCCGGCATCCTGTTCCGGGCGAGCCCGGCTGATGTGAAAATCAGAAACGTGCCAGTTCTCAATAAGGTTACCAAGTGCAACCACGGCAGGGAAACGCTTGAACTGTGCCAGTCCTTTAATTGCAAGAATATCGGGTGATTTAAGCGTTTGCTCTTCGCGGGTCAGATCCTTGACATCTTTTACCAACAACAATTCATTAGTCACAGCAGTACCTTTACCTCTGGAAAAATCGAGGAAATGCCACGGCTGTCCGCCACTCCCTCTGCGGTATTTCAATATTTCACGTTCAATAAACACCCGGCCGTTTTCCTCGTTGATTTGCAGGAAGTAGGTGGTTAGGGGCATATCACTGCCTTCGCGGAACTTCAGCTCAATTTCAATCGGTCCGATAGCGTTACGGCTGCGCACTTCCGAAAAACCCCGACTACCTCCAAGTTTTGTCAGTGCCGTGTTGACATTACTGGTAATAGCATCTTTCAGAAAACCGAAAACGGAAAATATCGTACTCTTACCTGTTCCATTGGCTCCAACAAAGACGCAGAAATTTGGCAGATCATTCAATTCTGCATCCTTGAATGCCTTAAAATTTTTTAACCGAATGGATTCAATTTTCATAGTTTGAAATTGTTGAATGCTGAAATGTAATATCAAGAAATATACAAATCTATTGCGTTCCTATAAACCATTTAATCTGATGTAACTCAATATTGCATAACTGCTTATAACATAAGGGCACCTCTATTCATTCAAATGGGATGCATTGAACACAAAACAGATTATTCCATTGTTGCGCCGTAGGGGCGACCCCTGTGGTCGCCCTCCGTGGTAGCTGTGAAGAAAATACTGAGTGTCCATTATTCATTGTTCAATAGCTCCTTGATAGCAAGCAATACCTCGCCACTCTCCGCATCCAGAGCAGCAATCTCATCTATAATATCCTCCGGAGTACGGTGCACAACCTCCCCGACACTGTTTGGATTCTTGGTTGAGATGTCAAAGGTGGATTGATCAACATCCTCAATGCTGATGCTCCAAGATTTATCGGAATCAGCCTTTGTTTTCTGGAGTTCGACAAACTCCGCCAAGTCGTTGTCGTTCAAGGGGTTGGTCTTGCCCATGTTGCGACCGGGATCGAGCTGGTAATACCAGATATTCCTTGTCGGCAGGCCTTTCTCGAAGAAGAGTACTACAGTTTTCACCCCTGCTCCCTGAAAGGTGCCGCCGGGGCAGTCAAGTATGGTGTGCAGGTTACAGCTTTCGAGCAGCAGTTTGCGCAGGCTTACTGAGGCGTTATCGGTATTGGAAAGAAAGGTGTTTTTGATCACTACACCTGCCCTGCCGCCGGCCTTGAGGATTTTGATGAAGTGCTGGAGAAAGAGAAATGCGGTCTCCCCTGACTTGATGGGAAAGTTATGCTGTACCTCAGCCCGTTCTTTGCCGCCGAAGGGTGGATTTGCAATAACGATGTCGTAGCGGTCGCGCTCCTGAATATCGGCAAGGTTTTCGGCCAGTGTATTGGTATGCACAATATTTGGAGCTTCAACCCCGTGCAGGATCATGTTCATGATGCCGATAATGTAGGCCAGCCCTTTCTTCTCCTTACCATAGAAGGTGCTTTTCTGCAGCGTCTCCAAATCAGCTGTGGTGAGGTTCTTTTCTGTCTTCAGGTACTCATAGGCTTCGGCAAGAAATCCTGCTGACCCGACAGCACCATCATAAATTTTCTGACCGATAACGGGAGCGACAACCTTGATGATGGCTTTAATGAGCGGTCTGGGAGTGTAGTACTCGCCGCCATTGCGACCGGCATTGCCCATATTCTTGATTTTGCTCTCGTAGAGATGCGACATCTCATGTTTTTCAACATTGGTCCGAAAGCGAAGCTCATCAATCCGATCAATTACCTCTCGCAGATTATAACCGCTCTGAACACGGTTTTTCAGCTCACTGAAAATCTCCCCGATTTTGTACTGAATGGTAGCCGAGCTTTCAGCTGAACCTTTAAAGGTTTTCAGATAAGGAAACAGCTCACGATCAACAAACTCCTTCAGATCATCTCCAGTCAAAGCATTGTTGTGGTCAATTTTGCCCTCAGCAGTTTTTGGAGCTGCCCACGATTCCCACCGGTAAAAGGAATCAAGAAGAGGCGCGTAGGGCTTCCCCGAAAGTGCCGCCGCAGTCTCCTTGTCTTTTTCAAGATCGTCAAGGTACTTGAGAAAAAGTATCCACGAGGTCTGCTCTATATAATCGAGTTCACTGCCGCAACCGGCGTCTTTGTGAAGGATGTCATCAATATTCCTGAAAGTCTGCTCAAACAATGGATACTCCCCTTTAAAATATGTATTACGCAAAACCTCCCCCGTAGCCCTTTATAGCGGCATCCGGAGAGTAAATGATGGGCTCAATACTGATATTGTCTCAATGAATATAACGCTACACCTAAACCACAGCAAATAAAAGCACTATCCTGATCCCAATAGCCGGATATATCAGCGTTCGTTCCCACCGTGCAAGAATGTGTTGTGGACATGCTATCCTATTGCAGGGAGATAATAATATTCCGGTACTTGCCGATACCATTTTGGTAAATCTTTTCAAAACTGTCGAAGGGTTGCACAAATGCCATCATTGCTGGATTTACCCATGCAATGGTTTCGAGAGCTTCAGTGTGTTGATTTTGGAGATCACGCCAATGCCAGATTG
>CAIXLG010000145.1 GCA_903920215.1 uncultured Chlorobiaceae bacterium | reverse complement strand
GGCTTAATTTACGTCTACTTTGCTCAAGATACGTAAAAAGCCACACCGAAAACAACAGAAATTTACAGTGTTTTGTTTTGGATATAACCTTCCCCAGTATGCATTTTTTATCGGAATAGATTCTTTTATAGCATTCAGCAAAGATCCATTCAAAACAAATGACAACTTTTCATTTTCAAAATAAACTATTATTATAAAATGAGTTGGGTACTTTTCGCTGTTCGATAAAAGTAAAATTAATTTTCAGTCTCATGAGATCAAACAGTACCGACAAGATGCTGTAAATCTTATTTAATAAATCTTTCAACTCACGAAGAAACAATGATTAAAATCTTATGGAAATAGATCTAAATTTTTTATTATGATGCTCCAAATGAGTAATCGATATTCATGTCTTTAATCTGATTATAGTAATCAAAATTAGTAATCAGGCAGGGAAACTCAAAGAAGAAATAACTGTAAGTTATTTATAAGAAAGCACTTGGAGAGGTGCGAGAGTGGTTGAATCGGACGGTCTCGAAAACCGTTGTGCGCGTAAGTGTACCGTGGGTTCGAATCCCACCCTCTCCGCCACATTCGGCACGACTATCAGGAAATAACAACTGAACTGAAAAAGCCTGCAACACGCGGGCTTCTGTGCTTATGAAATACTGACGGGAATGCATTTTTAATCTATTTCCGGCGTCCCATCACCATCACTCTTCCCTCTCCGATCCAGCAAAATATCATCAACAAAATGATTGATCGTTTGCATTCCCTCATACCGCATGACAATGTTGTGCGCAAGCTTTCCGCCAAGACGTTCATCCTTACATGGTGCAAAACTCCTCTTTTTCATGACCCAGTCACCGTGTTGCTAAAAAAACAGTATTAGGAATACGTTCTTCCAAGCAGGATAGTTGATCATTTCCCGACCCTGAAGAACGCAGTATCTTAAGACAGAACAGTGAACCTCTTCCGAAACGTATAGAATCAGCTTGATTTGAATGGGTAAGATCAGAACATGGACGCCCGGACGCCGAGCAACAGGGTCAACATATGTGCGATTAAAAATAGTTCTTTGTGCAAGCACAAGTTTTCCTGCAATCTGCCGTCGAACCTAACATGCTGTCGTACAGGAGAATGAATGATAGTTGTATAGCCATTTATTTTTACAATAAATAACTTGAGAACACGATGAAAAAGAAAATGATGCTGGTGTTAACCACTACACTGCTTGGATTTGGAAGTATTGCTTCAGCGGCCACTGATTACTATAAGAGTTCAGATAAAGGGCCTGTTGGGCCCCAGACGAGACCATGTAAGGCTTCCGCCGAAGCTCGAGTCACCTATCGGAACGAACGCCAGAATAGATTCTCGGAACTCGGACCGGATGCACGAGATCACTTTAACAGATTTTCAGCAGGAAGGGTAAAACACTTCAGAATGAACGGATTGGAAGAACGACTTGGATTGAGCAAACAACAGAGTACCCAAGTCAAAGAACTCCGTGAAAAACAGTTCTCTCTTGTCGTTGCAGAAAGAAAGGAGCTTGCAACATTAAAACGAGAACTTGAAGAAAAATCATTTACAACAACTCCTGACCGGAAAAAAATTGATGAGCTGTCTGACAAAATCGGTCAGAAATATGCATCGCTTGCCCAACTGAAGAGCAAGCATCTTACAGAACTTGTTTCAATACTGACACCCGCTCAGCGTACTAAATTACAGACTATCAGAGATGCCCGTGAGTTACGGCAACATCGTGACAGGTTCTGAACAGTCAATAAAGCCTCCCCTCCGCAACCGCTGGGGAATTCAACCCAGAGAGATTAAAGCGACTGGCAATAAAAAAGCAG
>CAIXLG010000144.1 GCA_903920215.1 uncultured Chlorobiaceae bacterium | reverse complement strand
ATATTGTTCAGAGAGGTGTGATGTTGCTACGAAAATTGACAACGGATTTGTTCTGAAATAATCTTTTTTTGGTATAAAATCCAGATTATGAGGGCTGTTAAACTTTAATTTTGCTTTTTTGCCTTTTCGGTTTTGTATTTCAGTCCTTGGACGGGGTGCAGTTTTTCGAATAGCTCAGTTTAGGTCACTGATAGTCAAAAAGATTTATTCACCGCTGCGAACTCCCATGACTCTTTCGCCATTGATGTGCTTCAGCCCTGCCAAGCTTGTTTGCCTGCAATAGGTTCCCAGTTGCATTTGGTCACAGCCCGACATCGGGAATACTGAAAGGACAAATTCATGAAATGCTGCAAATCAAGAAACCGCTGATAAGTATGCTTATTCCATTACGCCATTTTGAGGACTTTATAGACGAAACCATTTTGCGGAGAGGGTTGTCGTATTTTAAAAAAGGACAGGTACACGAGCCCGAAGAAATACGCACGGGTGAGTATGAAGCGATTGTAGAGGGTACCGAAGATTACACGGTACGACTGACCATTAAAAATGGTGCCATAACCGAGCATGTCTGCAATTGCCCTTATGATATGGGCCCGGTTTGTAAACATGTGGTGGCAGTAATTTTTTATCTGCAGCAGGATGAGCTTGAACTGGAGCAGAAAAAAAGTGCCGGCGAAGCCTGTCGCACCCAAAAAGACCAAAAAGCGTAAAACCATTGTGGAACAGGTTGATGAGCTGCTTGACAAAACCGCACACGATGAACTTAAAAAATTTGTGAGGGATCAGGCAACTCTTAATGTCTCGTTCAGAAATCTTTTTTTATCATCTTTTGTCCAACTTAATTCCGATGAATCAAAGGGGTTTTATGAAAAGCAGCTGAAATCGATTTTTCGCAGTGCCAAAGACAGGGATGGTTTTATTAACTGGTCCAATGTTAGTCACGTTGACAATGCCGTTGCCAATCTTTGAGATTCAGCAAAAAAACACATCGATCACCGGAACTTCAAGAGTGCTGTTTTTATCTCTACCACCATTATGGAACAGATGGTTGATGCACTTCAGTATGCTGATGACAGCAGCGGCGAAATAGGTGGAGCAATCGATGCCGCTTATGGGATGATCCATACTATTGCCGCCTCACAACCCCCCGAAGATATCCGGAAGTTGATGATTGATTACGCTCTTTCAGCTGTTGCTAAAAAAAAATATTCCGGTTGGGATTGGCATGTTGATATGTTAAGAATTGCCGCCATACTGCTGAAAACCGAAGAGGAAACTGAGTGTCTTTTCAGGGAATTGGATAAAGAAATGAGTTCAGGGTACGTCAGGGACGAAGCTCAAAGCATCAAATATGAAGTCATTGTTAAAACGAAAGGCCAAAAAGAGGCTGGTGACTTTCTTGAAGCGAATATATCCAACCCGAATTTACGGAGGAAGGCAATTCAGCTTGCTCTGGTGCATGAAAATTACAGTAAAGCAGTTTCTATAGCGAAAGGAGGTGTGGATTATGATGAAAAAGACAAACCTGGACTTGTAATAGAATGGTATGACTGGTTATTGAAAATAGCCCAGGCTCAGGGTGAGACACATAAAATCATCGAATATGCCCGCCGCCTGTTTATTGAGAATTTCAGGCCTGAACAGAATTATTACGCCATCTTGAAAGAGCATATAGCCTCTGACACTTGGGTTGCGTTCGTGGAGGAGGTTATACAGGATATTGTTGCACACAAGAGAAGGTATAATAAAGAACAGATCGCAGGGATATTCATAAAAGAAGGGTGGATGGACAGGCTTTTCGAGCTGGTATGAAAATCTCCTGACTTGCATACTATTGCGCAGTACGAAACATATCTTTCCGGAAAATATACTGCTGAAGTCGTTGATCTCTATGTCAATGCTCTTTTTGAATACATGAAAACCAATTTGGGACGGAGCCACTACAAAGAGGCCTGCAGGTTTCTTCGGAGAATCATCAAGCTTGGTGCCAGAGAGAAGGCAAACGAAGTTATATCCTGGTTCAGGACTGAATATCGTAATCGAACTGCATTGATGGAGGAATTAAATAACGTGTGACTTGAACTGTCGACAGTTTGTTGACCGTTGAAAATGAGGACTTGATAAAAGCGAACCCTACTTCACCTTCCACTCCAAAGGGTCTACACTTAAAAGCCATTTCAGTGTCCGATTGATACCCTCTTTCTGAGTTACTCCAAGTGACCAGCCAAGAACCTGTCGGGCTTTTGATGCATCAATTACTGCATGTGAGGCAAGCAGTGTTACTGCCTGACGGGTGAGTATAGGCCGCTTTGAACTTCTGATCATTCGGTAGAGCACTTCCATCATTCCTGCAAGGATATAGACGAGGTTATAAGGCAGATACAAAGAGGGCGGCGGCGAATGAATCGCGGAAGCTATCCGTTCGCACACGGCTTCAAAGGTTATCGGTTCACCATCATACGCAAGGAAATCTTCTCCCTCAGCCCCGGGGTGCACTGCCGCAAGCATCAGAAGATCAATAAGGTTATCGATATAGACCATGCTCATAGAGGCTTGATGAGACCAGTAAAATAACTGGCGGCGTCGGATACCATCGGCAAGCAGGGGAAAAAGGGTGCGATCTCCTGGACCATATACCCAGACAGGATAAACAATGGAAGCCGGCATACCCTGTGCTACATATTCCCAGACAACTTCATTACCCTTGATTTTGGTGTCAGGATATGACTGGTTCCGGCTGGAGTAGGGAGTCTTTTCATTTACCCGATCAAGCCTGGAATGATCGAATGATTCAAAAGTACTTATGTGAACCAACCGCTTTACCTTATACTGGAGCACTGCTTCGCAGATGTTCCGTGTGCCGCCGATATTTATATCCCTGAAATCCTTGAGAGATCCCCAATCCGACGTGAGTGCAGCTGAGTGAAACACCAGATCAGCGCCATTCACAGCACGGTTAACTGCTTCAACCTGACGAATGTCACCTTCCACAACATCCACGCCCTCCCGTTTCAATCCGGCAATTGAGGCATTTCCTTTCCGGACAAGCACCTTCACTCTGTAGCCTTGCTGCATGCAGCGTTTCACCAGATGCGATCCGATGAACCCCGATGCTCCTGTAATCAGTGCGACTGTCATGATCCCATCGACTCACTCACCACTTCGAAATTCCATTATTCTTCAGCCACTGTTGAGCATCGGCATTCCCGAGTTTGGCGGCCTGAAGCAAGTCCGCTGTAGCTCCTTGTTTATCTTTACCGTCAAGTCGTAAAGCGGCCCGATTCAGGTAAGCCGGAACAAACGACGGGTTAATTTCAATAGCTTTGGTATAATCGCTTGTTGCTCCTTGAGTATCTCCCAAATCAGATTTTATACTGCCTCGGTTGGTGAAAGTATCAGCAGATGTTGGATTAATCTCAATTGACTTTGTGAAGTCATCAATGGCACCTTGCTTCTCTCCTAGGCTGAATTTTGCTGCCGCCCTGCTGTTGAAAGCATCAGCAAATTTCGGGTCCAGCTCAATGGCTTTTGAGTAATCAGCTATAGCACCCTTGAAATCATTGGTACCGAATTTCACTTCAGCACTTGAAAAAAAGCTTTTGGCGTCATCTGTCGCGTTAGCGCTTGCGGTATTACTCGTAAGCATTACGGCGATGATTGCCGCATAAAGCATCCGTAAAGAATTGTTCATTGGGTACTCGTAACAGGAGTTGAAGGGATTGTTGTAGTATTCAATAATCTAACCTGCTGTTTCCAGCGAAACAGGTCGAAGGTGAATATAGGGCCTTTACCAATGGAGAACAAAATATCGGCACTTGTCCTGCGTTACTGCTTCTGGAATCATTCACTTTTCTGCTGAATAACCAGAGCCAAGACTGAATTTCTTCTTCCGCTTATAATTATTTTGACATAACGTAGCACAAATATTAAATTGTGCTATTGTGAGCATTTCCATAAGGTGGTGTTCTGAATAACCTGCACGGTAAAGGGAGTACCCACATGCACATCCCTGATGGATATTTAAGCCCGGCGACTTGCATGGTATTTGGTGCCGTGATGATCCCTATATGGAGGGCTGCTTCGAAGGCGGTCAAGAAAACATTGAGTGTCAGGCAGGTTCCCTATCTGGCGATTGGTGCAGCCTTCAGCTTTGTGATCATGATGTTCAATGTGCCCATTCTTGGCGGATCAACGGGTCATGCGGTTGGTGGTGTCCTGGTTGCCATTCTTTTAGGGCCATGGGCGGCCTGCATTGCAGTTACCGTTGCCTTGGTGATTCAGGCGCTCTTGTTTGGCGATGGAGGCATAACAGCCATTGGAGCAAATTGTTTTAACATGGCCTTTGTGCTTCCTTTTGTCGGCTATTATGTTTATAAATTCATCAGCTCCGGCAGTCCGGCTGGCTCCAGCAGGCGTATATTTGCAGCTGGTGCAGGAGCCTACGCGGGCATTTGTGCATCAGCTCTCTCGGCCGGGATCGAATTTGGGTTGCAACCCCTACTCTATCATACGGCAAATGGTCAGGCGTTGTACTGCCCTTATGGTCTCAATGTTGCAGTCCCCGCAATGCTTTTTGGACATCTTGTGCTTATTGGATGGGTGGAGGTGATTGTGACCGCATTGGTTGTAAAATATTTACAGAAGCAGGATGCTGTTTTTTTTGAAGGAGGCAGATCATGACGCTGACTGGAAAATTATGGATAGGGATTGGTGTTTTAATTGTACTGTCGCCTCTTGGGCTGATTGTTCCTGATCAGTTTAAGGGGGGATCGGCTTGGGGGGAGTGGGGGCTGGATGAAATACAGAAAATGACCGGATATGTTCCACATGGTTTTCAGAGACTTTCCGAATTATGGAAAGCCCCTTTGCGGGATTATACTTTTCAGGGATGGGAAGGAAAGGATCTCTTTTCTATGAGTTTTGCGTATCTAATCTCTGCTGTTTCCGGCATCGTGATCATAGCAGGAGTAGCGTTTTTAATCGGCAAGGTATTGGCAAAAGAGCATGAGTAACCCTTTACACAAGAAGCATCATTTTATAGAGCGTTCAATCTTGAGCGCTCTTGCTTTTTTAAAAGATGCGACCACGTCGGAAGAGTATGCCAATCGTAAAGGTTTTTTGCAGTCGTTGGATCCCCGCTTTAAAACCATATCTTTTTTTTCGTTTCTTGTTACAGCAGTATCATTGAAGAGCGCCGTATTGATCAGCTTTCTCTACGGATTTTGTTTAATCCTTGTCTTGTTGTCCAGTATTCCGGTCAGGCACTTCCTTGTAAGGACATTGCTTTTCATCCCTTTATTTTCTCTCTTTATTGTGCTTCCAACCGTATTCAGTGCTATGACGCCAGGTGATCCGGTCTGGTCTTTCCATGTTGCGGGGATCACTGGTATCATTACTCGTCCTGGTGTAGATGGGGCTGTACTCTTTGTGGTCAGGATTGCAACATCGGTGTCACTTGTTGTTTTATTGTCGTTATCGACACGCCATTCGGAGCTGCTGAAGGTTTTGAGGCTGTTTGGCGTTCCTCAGATTTTTGTTCTCACAGTATCGATGTGTTACCGATATCTCTATCTTTTTGCGACGATGGTGGAAAATATTTTTACCGCGATTAAAAGTCGTGTCGGGGTGGTGTCGCATCAGCGGCATGGGCAGAAGGTTGTGGCCTGGAATATTGCCAATACATGGAACAGAACAACACAGATGAGCGAAGAGGTTTATATGGCAATGCTTTCGAGAGGCTATACCGGTGAGCCCCGGCTCCTCTCAAAATTTCACGCAACACCTAAAGATTGGCTCTGGTTGTTATGCGCTATAGTCATCTGTGCATTCCTATTCTATAGAGGACATACGCTATGAGCGACATCATTTTTGAAGTGAAGGATGTGCACTACTCGTATCTGGGCAAATTCCCTGCACTGAGCGGCGTAAATATGACTATCCGGTCGGGGGAAAAGATTGCGGTCATTGGTGCAAACGGAACAGGGAAGTCGACCTTGTTGCAACTCCTGGATGGGCTGATATTCCCTGATCGAGGGAGGGTGACTGCTTTCGGGGAGAGGCTGCTTGAACATTCTCAGGATAATGAAAAGGCTGCACACCGCTTTCGGCAAAGGGTCGGTCTTGTTTTTCAGAATGCAGATATCCAGTTGTTTTGCCCGTCGGTGCTTGAGGATATTGCCTTTGGTCCGTTGCAGTTTGGTGTGGCTGAAGATGAAGTGAACCGGCGTATCCTGGAGGTCGCCGAAGTGTTGGATATCCAGCACCTGTTGGACAGGGTTCCCCATCAATTAAGCATTGGTGAGAAACGGCGGGTCGCAATCGCCTCTGTACTTGCAATTGATCCTGATGTCTATCTATTCGATGAACCGACAGCAGGGCTCGATCCTTTAACTGTCCGGCACATTATTGATTTTATTGTCAATGCCAACCAGCGGGGAAAGACCATTATTACAGCTACGCACGACCTGCACATTATTGGAGAGATAGCCGATACGGTCTATGTGTTCGGGTGGAACAAAAGTATTGTCAGTGGAGGTTCCTCGGAATCTGTCTTGAATGATCGTTCACTCCTTGAGACAAATAACCTTATTCACATGCATCGACACCACCATGACGGCAGGGAGCATGTTCATCCGCATCTTCCGTTGGAGCCGCATGACTAATAAAAACGGATCCAAATGGATGGGGCGTACTGCCAGCCCCATCCAGGATGATGATGATTTCAGGGTTAGAACGTCTGTGTTAAACCCACATTAAAGGACCGACCCTGTCCTGCAACTGACTCAAATGGTATGAGCCGTTTGCTTGCAAGGTTTTGGTCGTAGTTGATACCACCGAGTGGAAGATAATAGAACCGGTCGAACAGGTTTGTGATACCACAGTCCAGTCGGAGGTTTTTGTATTGGTATGCCGTGCGAAAATTGAGGAGCGCAAAGCTTGGCGTTGTCGGTTCTTTGCGCAGAGCCTCAACCTCTGTTTTTCCGCTGACCAGTTGCAACTCAACCGCATTGGTCCAGCCGGCAATTTTTTGTTCCAGCGCAAGGGAACCATTGAGCGGCATCATGTGGTAGAGGTTGTTCCCGGTATCCAGATTCCGACCGTTCACATATCCCAGATTTCCAGAAAGTTGGCCATGACCAAAGCTGCTGGTTTCCCATACTCCAATTTTGCCCGAGAGATCAAGCCCATAGATCCTCGCGTCATGATTGGCAAACTGCAACGTGTTACCGGTGGATTTGAGGGCTAGCACATTCACATCAATGTAATCATTGATATAGGTGTAGTAGGGTGTTACCTTCAACTCCCAGTTCTTGCGGTTACTGTCGTGCCAGTCTGCCGAGAGGCTCACGGTATTGGCAACTTCCGGCTTGAGGTTGAGATTGCCGACATAGGCATTACCGTCACCAACCCAGTTGATCATTCCTGCGCACATAAAGAAGTTCGACCATGCATACCGTTCGTAGAGATTCGGAGACTGGGTTTTGCGGGCATAACCTATCTCATAGGTCGCATTCAATGTTGGCTCGAACCTTGCAAGTGCGGTTATGCTCACATTGTTGTCATTACGGGCATGATCCTGAGCATTAAACGCATTTGCATCCCGCAGATAATTTGTGGTCATCATACCTGCCATGTTCGAATTATTATACCCTTGCACATTGCCGGTATTCATCTGCACGAGTTCGTCTCGCACACCGAGAACAGTAGTCAGTTCTTTACTCACTTTTGATTCCCATTCAGCATACAGACTGTACCGGTCACGGCGACCGTCATTGATGTTCAAGAAGGTGTTTGGTCCCATAGAGCCTAGTGTTGCGGAAATCGGTGGCCATGAGTCGTTAAGGGTGAAGCGGTGAAATTCATGTCCGAGGCGCAGGATGTTCTTTTCGGCAAATGGAATATCCGTCTTCAACGAATAGCCAAGATCAATACCTCGGGTTTCCATCGGCATATATTTCATTCCGCTCTGAACAGCAGGAATAGCCAGTTTATCTTCGCCTGAATCCATCCTGTGGTAGGTGTTCTCCCAGAAAGCTTTTGCGTCAAGTTTTCCCCAACCAAAGCTGTTCTTATAGCCGATATTGATAAACGATGCGTTGTTATCGACCAAATCCATCCACTGGTTTACAAAACCCTCATTAGGAATCGATTGATGGCCTGCCTTGAGGGTCAAAAGGCTGTTGTCGCCTTTAAGCGCAAAAGTGGTTCCAAGATTACGCGATTCGTAATAGGTCGAGGTTACCGTATTACCATGACCATCCTTGTAGTCCTTGGCGTGATCGATGGATCCGGTAACTCCAAAGCTGATGTTGCTGTTTGCGACTGCGCCCGAAAATGCAGCACCGGTGCTCTGGTTAACGCTTCGGTAATAGGTTGAAGCACTACCCGACGTCTTGACCTCCTCTCCTGGATTAGCGAAAACCGGCTGATCTGATTCAACAAGGATTATGCCCCCGATGTTATCACCCCCATAACTGACCGGTGAAACAGCTGATTTAAACCCGATGCTGCTCACGTTCGAAGGTGCAATGTACGACAACGGCGGATTCATGTGGTTGGCACAGGCCGATGTCAGGCACATACCGTCAACGTATATTATTATACGATCGTCTCCCAGTCCGTGAACAATCGGCAGGCTCGAAACACCACCCCCGGTAGCAAGTGTGACTCCCGGAACATTCTTAAGGAGCGAAGCTGTATCACTGGTTTTCAGGCGCTTGGATGCCAGTGGTGCCTCTGTTTTTTCTGAGCTCCCCGTAATAACCGTTTCCGGGCTTATCGCGTCTAAACAAAATGCCGGTAAGGGTACTGCCGAAGTTGTCAGTAGAAATACGAGCGGTTTTATAAAAAATTGTTGTGACTTTCCCATATCGAGTAATAAAAAAAATGGTTTGAGTAAATGGAGACAAAAAAGGTCATACCCTGTACGACAGAGATAAGGTGCCCGATATTGTTTCCAATCAGTATAAAATTGATTAACACGCCATGCGATGCATCGAATACAACGCTTCCCGAGTATGAACTCTATCAAAAACCAATAGTAACGGGTTTTTGCGTCCAAATCTGATAGGTAAGGTTAAGCGTTTGGCGGATGGTCGATTTGGCGAAAGACGCCATCGAGTAAAAACGAAGAGTGGACTGAGGTAAATATATGACTATTGGTTGCGCTCACCGGGGCGTGTTGCATGTCAGCGAGAATGCCTGGCATTGCGTTGAGCAACTCTTCCTGGGTTTTGGTTGGCACCTGCTTCTCAGTTGGTGATGACTGAGTCTCACTGGTTGCGGCGATTTTTTTATGGAGGAAACAGTGTCCGCAGCAATCCATAGTCTTCTTCTCACAGACAGTTTCAGCTATTGACTTTTGATTTAAAAAGAAGAGACCATAACAAACGAAAACGCAGTTTATCTGGATAAGCATCCCGACAAGCATCAGAACTGCGATGGATCGGGTTGCTGCACTCATAGCATAAAGTTGGTATTCGAGAAATATAATAAACCGCTCAGAAGATATGCATTTTTACAATTGTTAACAATACAGGCGGCATGACGTAACCGATCAGTAGAAGGCTGTCGTCAGGAATTTTTCAAGAGTAAAGAAGCTGTTACATCAACAATTAATAATAGTTGACAAATCCGGTTTCGCTGATGATGCGTTTACCTGGTTCGTGTTTTGACAGTTCGATAAACTATTTGAAAGCACCAGTTGGTTGCCCGTTAGTGCTTAAAACAGTCAAATCTCCCTTCATTGCTCATCATCTGAAACTTTAGTATAAAGCGAAAAATGGAAGATTTTTGACCCGATTATTGTTCACAATCATGTTACACTCTCGTAACAAACCCTTAACAAAACGATGGTTACATTATGTGGCACATGAAGATAAACGAAATGAGTTCGTCTTTTTCTTCCAGTTCTTGGCTACTAACGAACAGAAATTTTTTTTGTTAACACCCACACAACCTAACGGAGACCAGACATGAAAAAAATGCTATCACTTGCTGCTATGTTTGCAGCACTGTCATACGCATCGCCGGCTTTTGCCGACACTAACGTTACTGTCTACGGCACACTCGATGCAGCTGCCGGTTATGTAAATCATCAATTAAGTGTTGATCCTCAATTTCCTGGATCAGTGAATCCTGTCAGTCCTGTAAGTGCAAAAACGGTACCTTCTTCTGTGACCGGATTGTTCAATGGCGGCATCTCCCCTTCACGTGTCGGCATTAAGGGCGGCGCTGATATAGGTGACGGCAGAAAAGTATTCTTCACTCTGGAAGAGGGGCTCAACCTTCCTACAGCTGAAGCCAGCAATGCCGCTGCAGCTCTGGCAGCAAACGGTGGAACTGTGACAACGAACTCTGCAAATAGCTCAGTCAATAACCAGCTGTTCAATCGTCAGGCATTTGTCGGCGTATCTGATCCACAGTTTGGTTCTCTGGCTATTGGTCGTAACTACGCCCCTATCTATGATATCTGCGGCTCCTATGACCCTGTTCAGAACTCAGGGCTTTTCTCGCCTATCGGCTTTTCAGGAAGCTATGGCGGCGGTGGAGGCGTGAGCGAAGATGTACGTGTTGACAACAGTTTGAAATACTCCAACAAAGTCGGTTCATTCAATTTCGGTGCATTGTACAAGTTTGGAAATTCCTCAGTTGGTGATGGCGCAACAAAATCTGCTTATGCACTGAACGCCGGCTACGAAGATGGCTGTTTCGGAATACAAGTCGCCTATCAGGCATTCCAGGATGCATTGAAAGGTGATGCTGGTACATTAGTCAATACGGTTGCTGTTACAAACTACAACACTTCGGCTTGGATGGCTGCTGCAAAGTATAAGGTGACTAGCGACGCCACACTCAAGATCGGCTATGAGCGGTATACCCTTGGTGCTCCATCCGATATTCTTTCCTCTACAACCGGAGCTTTTTTCGTTCCCAACTACTACGGTCAGCAAATTTCCGGTCTGACAAATTTTTCTTCGGCTGACCAGACTACCCACATTGTGTTTGGCGGCGGTGACTACAACTTTTCCCCGAAATTCAACCTTGCTGCCGGAATTTATGATGTCAGACAGGAGAAGTCAGCTGATTCAAAGCAATTATCTAATGGACTGCTTTTTCTCTCATTGCTTGCTGATTACCATGTAACCAAGTCATTTGATACCTATGCCGGTCTCATGTATGCCTCATACTCTGGAGATAAGTATGGCGTTTCAGCAAACTATTATCCTTCCAACACCATTACTGCTGTTGGTGTGCGCTACAAGTTCTAAGATTTGTGTGTGTTGTTCTTTCGTTGTTGTGTTTCGTGGCTGGTTTACAAGGCTGTTCAAAATGCTGATGGGCAGCCTTGTTTTACCGGTTTATCAACAGTAAATGTATTTTTATTGAAATCTTGTTAACTAAATCATGACTGAAACCATGAAAATTTTAAAAAAAATCTTTTTAAGTGCGGCCGTTATCGGTGCTATGGCATCTGGTACAGCCCAGGCAGCAGATAAAATTGTTCTTGATGGTTCAACTACAGTTGGTCCTATAGCCAAGGCATTTGCTGAGCATTTTACCAAAGCCACAGGTGTAGAGGTCACGGTCAGCGAGTCAGGTTCAGGTAATGGCGCAAAGAGCCTGATCAACAAAACCTGTGACATCGCTGATATGTCAAGGCCAATGAAAGAGAGTGAAATAGCTGCTGCAAAAACCAACGGAATCAACCCTGTTGCGCACATTGTAGCACTTGACGGTCTTTCGATTGTTGTCCATCCAAGCAACCGCGTGAAAGGGCTTTCAAAAGCTCAGATCCGCGATATCTACTCTGGCAAGTTTACCAACTGGAAAGAAGTCGGTGGACCAAATGCGGGTATTATTGTCATCCAGCGTGAATCGAACAGTGGTACCCAGGACTCATTCAAAGAGTTGGTTATGGGAGAAACAACAATTTTCAATAAAGCAGAAACCCAGTCCAGCAACGGCGCAATCAAGAGTCGTGTAGCCACAACACCTGGCGCAATAGGGTTTGTAGGTCTCGGCTTTGTTGATCATTCGATTAAGGCTATTCTTGTTGACGGTATCAAGTCCGAAGTGAAAACAGTTAAAAACGGCACCTATCCTGTACACCGTCCGCTCTTCATGTACACCAACGGTGAGGCAACCGGTAATGTCAAGAAGTTCATTGATTTGGCAAAAACCCCGGCGGGCAAACGTATCATCACCGAAATCGGTTTTGTCAACAAATATTGATTTTTGTCGAAACCCGTTATCATTGGTAAAAAGATCCAACGGCAAAAAGCTGTCTCACGAGAGATGGCTTTTTGTCTTTACCACAAAGAAAGCACCCATTGACACCTGCCCTCTTGGTATTAGCCTGCAATTTAATCACTCTCCAAGGTTGAAGTTTAAGGGTCTACAGTCAAAATTCCGTACTTTATAAGAAAAAAATACTCCTATGTCGGCTCCAATGCTTCTTGTTATAGAGGACGACCAGAACCTCTCGAAACTTCTCGAATACAATCTTGTCCGTGCAGGCTTTAAATGTCATCTATCAGGTTCCGGTGAAGATGGACTTGAACAACTTTCAGCGAAAAATTTCGACTTGGTATTGCTTGATATCATGCTGCCGGGAATGAGCGGTTTTGACGTGTGCCGCAGAATCAGACAAAATCAGGTATACAAAGATCTCCCGATCATTATGCTCACAGCAAAAGGAGAGGAAATAGACAGGATTCTCGGATTTGAACTTGGTGTCGACGACTATGTTGTCAAACCCTTCAGTCCTCGCGAGTTAACTCTGAGGATAAGGGCTATTCTCAATAGAGAGCGTCGCAAAGCTGGAAAAATTCAGGAGGTACTCAAGGTTGCCGGTCTGGAAATCGATTTAACACGTCACACTGCTACACTCGATGGCCGGGAGCTGGTACTGACCCTTATGGAGTTCAAACTTCTTGTTGCATTGATTAAAAGGAAGGGAGAGGCCCAATCACGCGAAATGCTGCTCAGCGATGTATGGAATGTTGATAAAACACTTAATACGAGAACTATCGATACTCACATTACCAGAATTCGTGAAAAACTGGGCGATACAGGGAGTATGATCAAAACAGTACGTGGGCTCGGCTACAAGCTTGAAGAAAAAGAGGGATCCACCAATGCGGAGTAAGGTTTTTATAAAACTGGCCGCTGTTATCGGCATACTTATTTTTTTTACCTCCACGATCAGCTTTCTCTTTCTTAGTCGTCAGTTGACCTGTATTCTGACATCTGAAATTAAGAAGGAACTGCGTAAGGATCTTCTGTACAACAAGCAGATTCTTGACCAGAATCCCCTTGAACTGATCTCATCTGGTACAACAGATATATGGGTAAAGCGTCTTGGGGGCACTCTTGATACCAGGGTCACGCTCATTGGCCTTGATGGACACGTTATCGGCGACTCCTTTGTTCCACAAAACAAGTTGTCGGTCTTGGAAAACCATCGCGAGAGGCCGGAAGTGATCTCTGCTTTTGCAACAGGCTATGGTGAAGACACCCGTCTCAGTCAAACCGTAAAAGAGCAGATGATCTATATGGCAGTTCCTGTAGGCTTTCCGAAATCCTATGCCATTCTCCGGTTTTCAAAACCACTCTACGATATAGGAGTCTTCAATATCGGAATGAGTAAAAATATAGGGCAAGACTTCTTTCTGACATTTCTTTTTTCCCTTATCACTGGTCTTGTGGCCTCTTTTTTTCTTACCCGACCAGTTATAACTCTCACTGAAATCACTCAAAAAAGAATTTCCGGTAACTTGTCGGGCAACATCCCTTTTCATCGCAATGATGAAATTGGTTTGCTTGCTAATGTATTCAATGAGATGAGGGATGAGATTAGCAATTTGCAGCGTATTGAGGAGTGGTATAAGGCTGTTTTTTCAGGTATTCGAGAGGCTATAATCGTTACAAATACTGCAGGTGATATCATCATGGTCAATCCGGCAGCATCAAGAATGTTCCGTATCGATGGTGATATGTTCAAAGTCCGGCCTCTCAGGCACCTTTCTGACAACAAGTTGCAAGAGCTTTTCGCGAAAGTTCACAACAACCATGTAACACTTCTCAAAGAAGAAATGACAGTGGCGAGCTCCAAAGGATCGCGCATCTTGCAAATCAGCTCAATGCCTGTCGTGAAGGAAGCGCGATTTGATGGAACAGTTTTTGTCCTGAACGACATCACCAAACTCCGTAATCTGGAAAGAATACGAAAAGATTTCGTCTCCAGCGTCTCACACGAACTCAGGACTCCGCTCTCAATCATCAGCGGCTATACTGAAACGCTGCTTGATGGAGCAATGCATGAACCCGAACATGCCGCTGAATTTCTGAAGATTATTCTGGAAGCAACGGCACAGCTCACTGCCTTGGTAAATGATGTGCTTGACCTCTCAAGGATAGAGTCTGGTCAGATTGTCTATCAGTTCATGCCAGTGGATATAAATGGTATTATTGCAAAATCTGTTGGCTTGTTAAAGCTGTCGCTTGAAAAAAAGCATATCAGGCTGGATCTCCAAATTCCGGACGATCTTCCGCCTGTCAATGCCGATGCAGTATATCTGGAAATTGTTATTCGTAATCTCCTCGACAACGCCATTAAATATGTTAATGAGCACAATGGAGCAATCTGGATTTCAGCATTTCAGAGAGACAATAATGTTCATGTAGAGGTGGAAGATAACGGGATTGGTATAGCAAAAGAGGACCTCAGCAAAATCTTTGAACGATTTTACCGTGTTGACAAGGCCCGATCCCGGCAACTCGGAGGAACAGGTCTGGGGCTCTCCATCGTCAAACATATTGTTCTTGCCCACAAAGGTAATGTGGAAGTACGTTCAAGAGTAAACCAGGGTTCTGTATTCAGTGTAATTTTTCCTGTTGCTCCAGCCGCAAAAACCCTTAACAGCGCCTGAAGTCAAGCTTCACTGAACTGATTCGCACAGGGCGGCATCCATGATAATTTTCTGGTGCAGAGGTATCCTGACTTCAGGCATGAGATGTTCAGGATAAAAACCAGCATCGGAAAGCTCATGATTAATCGCTATGGCATCATTCTCAACTACCACCCTGTAGGCAAGTACAATAATTGAGCCATAGGGTTCGACATCGTGGTGATAGATACCAATAAGAGAATCGATTTCTCCTTCGAGAGAGGTCTCCTCCATCAGTTCACGTAAACATGCTTCTTCAGCACTCTCACCAGCCTCAAGAAATCCCCCGGGAAGAGACCATTCATTAAATGCTGGTTCATGAGCCCGCCGCACCACAAGGAGTTCTTCATTTCTGTTTACGGTATAAGCTACTGCCACAGGAAGAGGATTAATATAATGTACCCATGAACACGACAGACAAATCTTTCTGCCGCGCCCGTCAATCATCGCTCGATCAAGCATTGTCCCGCATACGGGGCAAAAGTGATAAGTTTTCATAGTTCCAGTATTTTGATTGGGTTGTGCCCCAAAAATCAATTTTTCGCATTCGGTACTCTTCTTAATCGGACACACAACAATTGTATTCACCTGTCCATCACACCCTTTCCATTAACGTTTAATAACTCTGTTTCAGCACAAAATGTTTTTTCTTGTCATAATGAAAATTGTCGCACACATTTTTAGCCTGCAAACCCTTCTGTGTGTTTTCAATATCAAAATCAACGTCATTATCCTGATAAATAAGCTTGAAACGATTCTCTGAGCAAATGTTTGAAAAATGAACAAAAATATCTTCGCCTCCATTTGGGTTGACTATAAAGCCATACCCTTTTTTCTTGTCAAACCATTTGACTTTACCTGTTGCCATATCTGTCAGATGTAAAGATTTCAAAGCCAACAAAGGTTGCGAGGTGATATCATCAATCAAAAATCATCGATGATCAAGTTTCAGGTCTGTTACAATAACAGCGCCATGAAAGCGCTTGTCGGGGAAAACCACCCTCCCTTTGGAATTGATAACGAGATGGGGAAAACCGGATTTTTCAAGCATCCGAAGCGCCTTTACCAAATCTTTTTTTCCGGCAGGCTTAATGATTATATCAGCTTGTGCTTCAACTTTTTTCACATCATGGTGTTTCAGCTCCTCCTGCAAAAAAAACTCACCGTTAATTTCAGCCTTTAATTCATCCAGTCGAAGCATAAAAACCTCCTGTACTTATTATTAATACAATTACTTAAATTTTTGGCTGCAACACGCTAAGCTCCCGTAATCTTCTTGTCATTCCACTCTGTTTCATAGCTGCCTTGCGCTCTATAATTCCCCTGAACCCATCAGTCAATTCACGGTAGATCCTGCTCCGGCTGTCTTTGATCCGGCTGTAGAGCTTGAGAATATCCAGCGTCAAAATAATTCTTGTAGAGCTGCAGTTCAGCTCGCCAAACAAATGCTTCCCGACCACTTCAAACCCGAGTACCCGTGTATGAAAGTTGAGAGGTGAATGCTTCTCGCCTTCAAAGACATCGGTAATAAAGTGAGTGTAATCACGCTCTATTACCTCAGCAGTAGCTGCTCGCATCAAACGGAGAGCAATCCTTGGGTTCTTGCGGAACTCCTCAAGAATCATGAACCTCCCGATCTCAACATATTTCCCGGCACTTTTCAGCTCTTCAACATCGATACCCGGCATAAACTTTACATCATACTCTTCAGGAATGTCAAAAGATGGATCATAAAGGAGGCGCATCACCCCTGCAGGTTTCCCATTAATTGATGCCAAAAACCATGAAACCCCATTACTTGCGGAAAGCTCATCGGGAATCTGGTTCTCCACGGTGCTGATCCATTTTTTTTCAACACAAAATACCCCCTTGATCACTTCAAGAGCAGCCGCACGATCGCCGGCACTCTCAACCCTGCTTACGCTTACACTCGACATAGATGCTCCTTTGGGTTAATGGTTGTTGTCGTAACTGTTTGTTTAATCACACTGCAGGGTTCGCTGTATTGCTTGCCTGAAAGTTCAGCCAGCGAAAACATGATTTCCTTTGTAACATCAGCAGCCATTCTATTGAGCTCTGAGGATGTAATGCTCTTGCATGAGGTATCGGCTATGAGTGCCAGATATTTTTTTGACTGATGCTGGAAATCAAGCGGCTTGCCGATTCTCACAATGGTTCGCCCAAGCACAGGTATGCGTCCTTTCCTTATTCTGCACTCAAAGTCAATGCCCACAGGCACAACCGTGCTCCCGGTTTTCAAGGCTATATGGCCTACACCCGGTTTTCCCTGTAGCAGGTGCTCAGGATTCCTGTTACGTTTCCCCTCTGGAAAAATCCCGATACTCTGACCTGAACGAAGTTTTTCTGCGCACCTTTCCACCGTGCCATCAGCGGGACGGGTCATCCGTTTTGCTTCTATCCAGCGAAGGAGAGAACGTTTATTATAGACATACACTGGATTGGTCATATCCATCAAAGAACCGAGAATCGGAATCTTGCCATACATCCAGTCAATGACAAAACTGATCATACGGCCACCGAGATGGTAGACAATCAGTGCCGGTACCATCAGGACTTCAATTGAATTGTTATGGTTGAAAGCATAGATGCATGCCTTCCCCGAATCATCAAGATTTTCAAGACCGTAGGCTCTGGTCAAAAATAAATTCGGGAGCATAAGTAACCTGAGCAATAAAGCTCTGTTGTAAGGTAAAAAGGGAAGTGGTTTGAACAACCTTTCTGCATATCGTGTCATAAGATCCCTTCAGTTACCAGTAGCATGCCGACGACAACCTGAACCTCACAATCGTAAGAAAGTGAAATAGTGTTGGGGAATGGTTAAGGTCGTGCTACAAGTCTGAAAAATCTTCTCAGCTGATCAAGCTGTTTACGTCAGAAGGTGAAGGCGGGTAAAAACATAATCCAGGGAATCTTCGTTCAGCACAATCCTTGAATACCCGGTCTCCCCAAGCTCCATTGGCAGATGATCCCTGTCATCAATAAACGTAGGCCTCCGTTTGCCATTATACCAGCAGACAAGCCTGATCGTACCGCCTTCTATTTCGAGGGCTGTTATGGCACGCTTTCCAATTGTGCACCCTGAATTGAACACACTGGGAATAGGAAGATTATTGTAAAGGCCGCTCCTGAGACCCGATATTTTCCCTTTTTTGTAACAGGCATCAAGTTCCTTTTTCAACGTTGTTATTTTTTCCCCGATTTCTTGACGGTGTTCACTGTCAGTAGATGAATAAGTTCTGCAAAGATCCTCAATGCGGTAATTCAGGTAATCAACCTTTGACAGCGATTCAAACAACGGACGATGCGTATGCCCTATAATGGAAACAATTTTAGCCTGGTTTGAAAACTCATAAATTGATTTCTCGATAGAAAACCTTTTGCGGCTGTTGTACGCAACTGAAAAGTTTTTTAACCCTATGGGCTTTGCAATATAGCGGAGAAACAAAATGACCACCCGACTCAGCACTGAATAGGTTTCCCATAAAAGCACCGATGCCTGATGCCCATGAAAAAGCAGCAAGGTTTCATTCCCATAATGAAAGGTAATCGATTCAACCAGCGATGACTGAAGGCGGTACTCCTTCTCATCAAGCAATGCTGAATCGTGATTGCCGTAAGTTTTCCAGAAAAACCCGTTTTCTTTAAACTTCAAAAAAAGCTCATAAAAATCACCCCATTTCGAAGCAATGCTTTTAAGTGGAAACTTGAACAGCTCCTCAATATCGCCATTTAAGACAAGACTGAACTTTTGCTCCAGATAATAGCTTTCAAGGATGGTTTTGAGCAATTCCGCATTTTGCCGAAACTCATCCAGTCTGCCGCCATTACCCATGTGCAGGTCACTGAGAATGAGAATCCGTGACGAATGATCAAGTTGAACCGCCTTTGCTTTGATAAGCAGGTTCTCAAGGTGAGCATGTTTTTTTTTTAGAAAACACATTATGCTTTGATTGAAGCACTTACTCAGGGCGTGTAGTCCAAACATGAACGGTTATTTTAGTTTACCCCCACGGTACAGAAATAACGCAACCGCTTCATTGGTTCTTATGGCCTGTTTAACCGCCTCAACATTTCTGGAAGACCGTAAGAGCGTCTTCCACGACCTTAAATATCATTTATAAAGTAGTTGATTATGAGCTATATACTTCTCTTCCTATTGTAAATTTCCCGTGAATTCACCTTTACCTTTCGTTCACTCTTGTATACTTTAAAACATGTCCCTGACAGATTTTTTTGCTTTTCACGTCAATAAAAGTTTCAAACTTGTAACAAATCGATCATTGGATGCTACGGTGAAAGCCAGTAGATTGGAGCATCAAAAAAAGCGATTTTTGTTAAACTAACTATTGGACTCTATGGCTGACGATAGCGTCGGGGGCAGTAACCGGACCAATGCATTTGTCATAAGCGCCCGCAAACGCACCCTGCAGAAGGCAGCAAACAAAGTAGGTGAAGGCCTGCTTCTCGGTGTTGCCTCGTTTGTCGCCGTTGTTGTCCTCTTTATCTTCTACTTCGTTGCCCGCGATGCCGTTCCCTTTTTCCAGCTCCGTGGATTCAGTGAATTTTTCACCAGTTCAAACTGGT
>CAIXLG010000143.1 GCA_903920215.1 uncultured Chlorobiaceae bacterium | reverse complement strand
CTGGCCCGAAATTCAGGGTACCTTCTTTCTCGCTGTCGGCGCCATGCTTTTTGCTTTCCCTCTCGGAGTCATCGCCGCGGTCTATTTTACCGAGTATGCCAAACCCGGTTTTTTCAACAGCCTGCTTCGCAGCGCCAACAGTACGCTTGCCGGAGTGCCAAGCATCGTCTTCGGTATGTTCGGCCTCGCGTTTTTCATCAACACGCTCAAAGTCTCTGAATCCAAAAGTGTCATAGCCGGCGCACTCACGCTTGCCATTATGATTCTGCCCACCATTATCCGGGCAGCCGAAGAGGCCATCCTTGCCGTACCGAAAACCTACCGTGAAGCATCGCTGAGTCTCGGGTCTACAAAATGGAACACGATTGCTACCGTTATTCTTCCGGCAGCACTGCCCGGTATTCTCACCGGCGGCGTCATCAGCCTCGGCAGGGCAGCAGGGGAGACAGCGCCTATTATTTTCACTGCCGCCGTCAGTGTCGGTTCAGCCATAGGTCTGGCCGATGTATTTTCCTCTCCGACACCCGCCCTCAGCTGGAACATCTATAACCTCGCCAGCGAACATGAAGCCGCCAGTCAAATCCGGCATGTACAGTACGGCATGGTTCTCGCACTGGTCAGTGTTGTGCTCTTGCTGAATTTATCGGCAATTGTCCTGAGAGCCCGGATCTCCAAAAAATTAAAAGGTTAACACGTAATGCTCATGACAGCTGAAGCCCCGGCACAGAAAACCACACGGGATATCTATCTCCCGCCTGTACGCAAAACAGTAACCGGTGGTGGCACCGCCCATATCTCGGCCAAAGCGTTTTCCATCTACTACGGAGAATTTGAAGCGGTTAAAAAAGTCAGTGCCGATATTCTGTCAAAATATGTTACAGCCATTATCGGTCCCAGCGGCTGCGGCAAGAGTACGTTTTTGCGCTCGATCAACCGAATGAACGACCTCATTCCCAGCTGTCACACCACCGGCACACTGCTCTTCGACGGCGACGACATCTATGGAAAATTCACCGATGAAGTGCTCTTGCGCAAGAAAGTGGGCATGGTCTTCCAGAAGCCGAACCCGTTTCCCAAATCCATTTTTGACAACATCGCCTACGGCCCCCGTCTGCACGGTATAACCGACAAAAAGCAGCTGATGGAAATTGTCGAACGAAGCCTCCGCAAAGCAGCCATCTGGGACGAGGTGTGTGACCGTCTCGACAAAAACGCTCTTGGTCTTAGCGGCGGCCAGCAGCAGCGCTTATGCGTTGCCCGCACGCTTGCCGTTGAGCCGGAGGTTCTTCTGCTTGATGAGCCGACCTCAGCGCTTGACCCGAAAGCCACGGCCAAAATCGAGGACTTGATCCAGGAGCTTCGCGGCAGCTATACTATCATGATCGTCACGCACAACATGCAGCAGGCATCGAGGGTATCGGATTCCACCATGTTTTTTTACGAAGGAGTGCTGGTAGAACATGCCCCGACAGCGCAGCTCTTCACCAACCCGAAAGACCCGATAACGGAAGACTATATAACCGGAAGATTCAGCTAACGAAAAAGAGACTACTCCCATGACAGAACGCCCGGTCCATGAGTATATAAAAGAACTGTCACAGATTCTTGTGCAACTCTCCGAAAAAGTACTGGAGAATTTCTTTCTCTCCCTGAATGCCATTAAAAATAAGGATGTTGACAGTGCGCGCCGGATCAGAATGGTTGACAATGAAATTGATATTGCCGAGGTCGATCTGGAGGAACGCTGTCTGGCCTTTCTTGCCTTGCAGCAGCCGGTCGCCCGTGACCTTCGCACTATTGTCACCATCATCAAAATCAACGACGATCTTGAGCGCATCGGCGACCTGGCGGTGCATATCATCGACCGTATGCCCGAAATCAGTACGGCATTGCTTGGCTCCTTTGCATTTGAGACCATGGGTATGCATGCCGGAGTAATGGTAAAACAGTCGATTGAGGCCTTTGTCTCCAAAGATCGCAACTTGGCGGACGAAGTCTGTGCTCTCGATGAAGAGATCGATATCATGCACCGGGCCGCCTTCAAAAAGGTAACGAAGATGATGAAAGTGGCAGATGCCAATGTCGACGAACTCATAGCGGCACTCAGCATCTCAAGGTATATCGAGCGCATGGCCGACCACGCCGCCATGATAGCCCGTGAAGTCATTTATCTCATAACCGGTGAAATTGTCCGCCACAAGGGGGATTTCTATGAAAACCTTCTCGAATCTCTTGAAGAGTAGATTATAGGCGTTGGAGGACATTGAACTTGAACTCCGGCTTTTGATAACATGTATTATGACACGTAAAGAAATGATCAAACAAGTAACAGCCGTAACATACAAAGATGTCATGGGCAATCTTGATGGCAAAGGCGACATAGATTGTTCACATAAGGGATTAACCTCACTTGAAGGCTGCCCTGAAGTCGTAGAGGGGAATTTCAATTGTTCAGGCAACCTGCTGAAAACTCTTCAGGGAGCACCTCATCAGATTGGCGGTGATTTTATCTGTGCAGACAATCAGCTCATCTCGCTCGAAGGTACGCCTCAGAACGTTGACAATTTCGATTGTTCACATAATCAGTTACCCTCACTTGAGGGCGCACCGAAAGATGTTCAGGGAGATTTTGATTGCAATAACAATCTGTTGACCTCACTTACAGGTATCCCTAAACGTATTAAGGGTAACGTCGATTGTTCAGGTAACAAGCTTATAACTCTTGAAGCGGCCCCTCACAAAGTTGGCGGCGATTTTTCCTGTTCAGACAACCAGCTCACTTCACTCGAAGGCTCACCTAACGAAGTGATCGATTTTGATTGTTCACACAATCAATTGACCTCACTTGATGGCGGTCCCGAAGAAGTTCGAGGCGATTTTGACTGTTCATACAATCAGTTGACCACTCTGGTCGGAGCTCCTGATTTTGTCGTCGGAGATTTTTCATGTGCCGGTAACCAGCTTACCTCACTGAAGGGTGGTCCTATAGAAGTGTATGGCAACTTCGATTGCTCCAATCATAACTTGACTTCCCTTAAGGGCTCTCCTAAAGAGGTTGGCGGGTATTTTAATTGTTCAGGTAACCTGCTCTCGTCACTCAAAGGGACGCCTCAGGAAGTTGGAGATTTTAATTGCTCAAACAATCAGCTCACCTCATTTGATGGAGCCCCGGATAAAATTCAAGGCAATATTGATTGCTCAGGCAACCTGCTGACGACGCTCAAAGGAACCCCTAAAAAAGTTAAAGGCGATTTCAATTGTGCAAACAACCAGCTAGCGTCACTCAAAGGTTCACCCAAAAAGGTTAAAGGTCATTTTAATTGCTCGGGGAACCCGCTTGCAACCCTTGATGGGGCTCTAAAAAAAGTTGGTGGTGATTTTATCAGCGGTAATAATGACGCTATATTTACTGAAGAACAAGTTAGAGCAGCTTGTACTATAAAAGGCAACTATATCGATATATCTCTTTTGCCTTAATGCCCAGGGCATCTTCCATTCACCGAGGCAAAGCATGCACACGACGAAAACAATATATTTGACCGTAACGTCGCCAGAAGATACCGGGTTGCTATTTGAAAAAGTTCTTCACTTCGGATGGCAGCTCAAAGCTCTTTCCGCAACAAAAGAACACCTTGATTTTTTCGACACATTTGAATGGAATGCTTTCGACAAAGAGGTTGTAATCGTAAAAACCCCAAAAAGCATTTCCCTGGTAGACCTCAATACCGGCCAGGAAACAGACGCTATTGCATTCAAGCGCAATCCCACTTTTTTTTCCCCAGCTGATCTTCCGCCTGGAAAACTGAAAGAGCGCCTATTATCATACAGCGATATCAGGGCATTCATCAAGCTCTGTTCCATAACTACCGTCATTCAGTCATACCACATCCTTGACAACAACGAAAAAACCATCGGCGTACTGACCTCCACCTCACTCTGCCTTGAGGGCTCAAAAAGAGAGGAGCCATTCGCATCACTTCTTTCCCTGATACCTCTAAGGGGATATCAGGATGAGATCGAGAAGATTACCCATCATACATCCCTTGGAACTCCTCTTGATTTCAAAGAGCTTTTTCTGCTCATCATGACTGCATCCGGACAAAACGTCCAAGGCTACTCATCAAAAATCAGCCTCTCTCTTGATGGAGAATCCCCCATTCATGAAAGCACCCAACGCCTGCTTCAATTCACCCTTTCCCTCTTGCAAAAGAATGAACAGGGAATAAAAAACAACATCGACACCGAGTTTCTGCACGACTATCGTGTGGCTATACGCAGAGCAAGATCGATACTCAAGCAGCTTAAAGGAGTTTACGACCAACAGGAAACTGCATTTTACCTTACAGCCTTTAAAGAGCTGGGAAAAAAGACAAACCAGTTACGCGATAGCGATGTCTATCTTCTTCACGAGGGTACCTATTACAACTATCTTCCTCCCTTTCTCCAGTTCTCACTTAAACCCTTTTTCATTGATATTGCTGCTTCCCGAAAGAAGCTTCAAAAACAGTTTTCCAGTTATCTCGCATCCAGCGACTATCAGTTATTTCTTCAGAAGTGGCATAAATTTGTACATCGCGATTCTCCTCCAGACTCCCTGCTGGCCCCGAACGCCTCTCTATCCACCAGGGAGGTTGCAGAGGGTTCAATAAAAAAAGCATGGAAAAAAGTAATCCGCCATGGTCGGCACATCAGCTCTGAAACAACTGACACCGAGCTTCATGCGCTGCGTATCGACTGTAAAAAACTGAGATATCTGCTTGAATTTTTTTCTTCAATCTTTCCGCCCAAAAACATTGTTCCTGTTATCCGCAAAATGAAGGAACTGCAGGAAAATCTTGGAGACTTTGTGGACTTTTCTGTCCAGCTCCAGTTTCTTTACGACCGCCTTACTGCAATGCCTGTGGGCGAAAAAGAGCGCTTATGTGCAGCATCAATGGGAGGTCTGATGGCAACCCTTTTCCATGAACAGGAAAAAGCACGTCGTAAATTTCACAAAACATTCCGCACGTTTGATAATGACGAAACCGCTCAGCTGTTTCACGATCTTTTATTGTGCACTTCCTCGAAATGAAAACAATAGCAATTTACAGCATCAGTGCTGAGTCAAGATCTCGGCGAATGAGTTGATAATCTGCTGGCACGTATACTTTTCATTAAACAGGTGATCTTTTTTATGCCGACAGTGAATGGAGACAACGGGACCGAAACTTTGCTTACCTTTTATAATACTTCCCTGTATGTCAACAGGGAGTTGAGCTGGATTGATTTCAACCAGAGAGTGCTTGAGGAAGCACTTGATCCTGAAGCGCATCCGCTTCTTGAACGTGTAAAATTCATCTCGATTTTCAGCTCAAACCTTGATGAATACTTTATGATCCGGGTTGCGGGTATTGAGGATCAGTATGAGGCAGGCATTCAGGATCGAACAGTCGACGGCTATACTCCTGCTGAACAGCTCGAAAAGATCCGCACGATGGTTTTGCGGCAGCTAACCCAGCGTTATGAGTGTTTTTATCACGACCTTCTGCCAGCCATGCAAAAGGAGGGTATAGAATTTCAGAGGGTAGCTGAACTTTCAGCAACGAAGCAGCGGGCGCTTAGTAATTTTTTCCGGAAGGAGATCTATCCGGTACTAACTCCACTGGCGTTCGATACCGGTCACCCCTTTCCATTCATGTCGAACCTCTCCTTGAACCTCGCCATTGAACTGGAAGATGAAGAGGGCGGCTCGCTCAAGTTTGCCCGTGTGAAGGTTCCGAGCATTCTTCCGCGGCTTCTGAGACTCAATGATATAAAGGGTTTCAATGATGATGACGGTATTATCCGATTTATCTGGCTTGAAGACCTTATTGAACACAATTTGTCGCACCTTTTTCCGAAGATGAGAATTACCAGGTCACATCTGTTCCGATTGATTCGCGATGCTGATATTGAAATCGAGGAAGATGAAGCAGGCGATCTCTTAAAGACCATTGAGCAGGGGCTGCGGTCACGCCGTTACGGCAAAGTTGTCCGCCTTGACATTACGCCTGCAATGCCTCAGTCGGTGAGAAAACTGCTTATGAAAAATCTTGATGTTGCCCAGCGAAATGTGTATGAAATAGATGGAGCGCTAGGGCTTAGTTGTCTTATTGACCTTTTGAAAATTGAACGGCCCACCTTGAAGGATGAACCATTTGTGCCGAAAAACCGGTTTGAAGAGCAGCTCGGAGCCGATATTTTCAGTGCTATAAGGGCTAAAGATCAGCTCCTCTACCATCCCTACGACTCGTTTCAGCCGGTCGTTGATTTTATAAACCAGGCTGCAGCAGATCCTGATGTACTGTCGATAAAGCAGACTCTCTACCGGGTCGGAAGTAATTCACCGATAGTAAAAGCATTAATGAAGGCAGCTGAAAGAGGTAAGCAGGTTGCCGTTCTGGTGGAGCTCAAGGCTCGGTTTGACGAAGAGAACAATATTGTCTGGGCACGTGCTCTTGAGGATGTGGGGGTGCATGTTTCCTACGGTCTGCCTGGTCTGAAAACCCATGCGAAGTTGACCCTGGTCGTTCGTCGTGAACAAAAGAAACTGAAGCGCTATCTGCATCTCGGTACCGGTAATTACAATCCTGCGACCGGAAAAATCTATACTGACTACAGTCTTTTTGTTGTAAACGAACAGCTTGCCAACGAAGTTTCGGAACTCTTCAACGCCTTGACCGGATATTCAAAACATACCGAGTATAAAAAACTGCTTGTTTCGCCTATCAACACCCGAAAGCGGATTATCGAGATGATTGATCGTGAAGTTGAGTGGTGCAAAAAGGAAGGGAACGGTAGCATAATCATGAAAATGAATGCCCTTGTGGATCCAAAAACCATTCGGGCACTCTACAGAGCCTCCTGTGAAGGTGTCCAGATAGACCTTATAGTTCGAGGAATTTGCTGTCTGAAGCCGGGCATTCCCGGGATAAGCGACAATATCCGTGTTATCAGCATCATTGGCCGTTTTCTTGAACACAGCCGTGCATACTATTTTCATAACGGAGGGAAGGAAGAACTTTATCTCGGCAGTGCCGATATCATGCCAAGAAACCTCGATGACCGGGTGGAAACCCTTTTTCCTGTTTTTGACAAATCTCTTATCCAGCGAGTCAAGGGCGATCTTCAACTTATGTTGACCGACAATGTCAAGGCCTGGGAAATGAATCCTGATGGCTTATACGCAAAGATTAATAATGACGAACCGAAAGTAAACAGTCAGGCTCTTTTTTTAAGCTATTCGCCCCTTATATCCTCTGATCGCATGCCTGGTAACCTTGCGCGTGAGTTACCATAACCGCAATAGTGCAGTTTTTCTCCTCCGATACCCGCTCCCATGTTTTCCCAGGCTATTGCCAATAAAACCAGTAGCCGGTAACCATTCCCCAATGTAACCCGAGCCCTTTTCCAAAGCCCTCTCCCGAGCTTTCTTCCACCGTTGTCATCCCGAGCCGAAGGCGAGGGATCTCTTTTCTCTCCCTCTCTTTTCCCGTCTAAACCTCATAGAGAATTTGCAATCATTTAACTTTTCCCCCTTTAATAAACCGCAGGACATTTAGTAAACTCAACTAACGTACAATGTGGTATGAGTGATCTCACACTATCTCTACCGGTTATCATCCCTGTTTCTCGAAATGAAAAAAAATTGAGCCGGCCATGAATAATGTTAAACCCTTCAAGATTGTTATTGAATGGAGCGGGACGGAAGACTTTTACTTTAGCTGTGACTACAGAAGTCCTGATCTGGACCAAGTCACGAAAAAAAGTCAGATAAATGCTACCCGAACACTTCCCTTCATGACCAAAGCCATGGGCAATGTGTTTAGAAAACTCCGTAAGGAGCACATTTCCTTCCCCATGTTTCTTATAACCCTCGCATTCAATCACCGCGACCTGCTTCACGAAATTGACCAGTTGCTTTTGCTGCTTCACTATCATCTCGAAAAAGAAAAAGACTCAGGTACTTTTTCATGCTTTATAACCTCAACTGAAACAGCCTCATTGTCATCAAATCACGATTAGTAGAACATTATTTCCTTCGCTGTGGAAACAGCAAAAGGCGACTTTCATGTCGCCTTTTGCTGTTTCAGTATTTCATCAATTCGTCGTAAGGGCAGGCATACGCCGGGAAAAAACTATGCTAAAACGTTACCCTTAACATCCTTGGCCACCCTGATTTCTTCCTCGATAAAGGGCTGTGCATTCTCCTCACAAATAAAATCTCCGCCGACTTTTTTCAGCTCGCATTCCAACGTTGTAAGCTGGTTTCCCGAGCAGTTAAAATTACCTTTAACCTTTCTGGGCGATCCCTTGAGAGAGGTCAGCTGATTCATTGAACAATCAAAATTCCCCTTGACTTTTTCAGGAGATCTTTTGAGTGACGTAAGCATGTTGTTGGAACACTCAAATCCTTTAACCTCTTCTGGTGAGCCTTTAAGAGAAGTAAGATGGTTACACGAGCAAATGAAACTGCCTTTAACCTTCTTGGGCGATCCCTTGAGAGAGGTCAGCTGATTCCCTGAACAATCAAAATTTCCGGAAACTTCACGAGGTGCGCCTTCAAGTGAAAGCAATTGGTTCCCGGAACAGGAAAAATCTCCGAAAATGACTTCTGGTGAATCTTTGAGAGTGATAAGATGATTGTATGAACAATCATAATCACCACCAACTATCTTTGGCGAACTATCAAGGGTTTCCAACTGGTTCCTCGAACAATTGAAGTCTCCCTCAACAAGTTCAGGACCGCCTGCAAGAATCGCCCCAACACTTGAGACGATCGCTTCTTGCAATGACTTCAATTTGTTCCCTGAACAGGAAAAATCACCCATAATAAAAACCGGGCACCCTCCAAGAGAGACCAGGTGATTGTTTGAACAATCATAATCACCTTTAACTTCATCCGGGCCACCATCCAGTGTTGTCAATTTGTTCGATGAACAATTAAAATCCCCTTTGATCTTTTTTGGACCCCCCGCAAGTGATGTGAGTTTATTTCCCGAACAATTGAAATCTCCCTTGACTTTCTCAGGACAACCTTCAAGTGAGGTTAATCCCTTATTCGAACAATCGATGTCGCCACTACAATCAATGGCGCCCATGACATCGGCAAAGGATAGTTGTGTAACTTTTTTAGCCATAATGATATCAGAGTAAATATAACCGTAATAACGTCTCTCTTTTTAATGGTAAACAAACGTAATGAATCAGCAAAATATTACTTGGCGAGATCTTCGTAATCATCTTTATGATGAGCAATTTCTCCGGTTACCAGATAAATAACCTCTTGGGCAATCTTTGATGCATGGTCGGCCATACGCTCGATATACCTGGAAATGCTTAAAGCATCAGCAAGCTGTTCAACATCTGCATCCTGGCTTTTCATTAACGTTGTGACCTTTTTAAAAACAAAGCGATGCATTGCATCAATCTTTTCATCATGAGCACAAACCTCTTCAGCCAGAGCGAGGTCTTGTAAAACAAATGCATCAATTGACTTTTTAACCATGTCACCAGTGTGCATACTCATCTTCTCAAACTCCAGTGTTTCAAGCAGTTCCGGAGGTAATTCCAGCATGAGATCAATAATATGGAGAGAGAGTTCACCGATACGCACAAGATCATCGTTGATCATGAGAATTGTAACTATGGTCCGCAAATCCTTTGCCACAGGATGATGCATTGCCAGAAACGCAATACAGCGCTCTTCAAGGTCAATTTCTTCGCTATCAATCTCTTTTTCCGCCAGCTTGATGTTGGGAACACCGTTTGCGTCATGATATTTAACTGCACGCAGTGCCGAAAATAAATTCCCGACAACTTTATCGGAGATGTCAACAAGAACCAGAGAGAGTTCTTTTATATAAAGATGAACCGGCCTGTCAGGCATAAAAAAGGGTTTGTAAAAATTGTTATAGACCGAAATATTTCTAAGTGCTACGCACTCAATTTACACTCTTTCAAAATGCGAGCAAAACTCTAGAGGTTGCTCAGTACCTTTGGAGAGATGATTACAGCGGAATTTGCATAAATGTAACAAGGGTTCTCTTGTCATGGTCAGGATAAATCGGTAAAATTTATTGTTGAAATATCAAGGTGTTGTGTGTGTGTTACACATATCTGTTTTTACTTGCAGACTAACCAATTAACTGGGAGCAACCATGGCAAAAGGATCGAACAAGGCTGATGTATTGTCGACGGAGTTTTCCGAGAAAGTTGTTTCAGCCTCTGAACAACAGGAAGAAACGATCAGGCTTGCTGCTTACTATCTTTGGGAATCGAAAGGAAGAAACAATGGCTCAGATGTCCAAGACTGGATTGAAGCAGTAGAGCTTGTAAGCGACTGATCCCTGGTAGTATTGATCGCTCCGACAAAGGTCACTCAACCTTGGGTGGCCTTTGTTATCTTACTGACCCCGATGACGCTGATGAATTGCGTCATCATTTTCTCTCATCATTGTCATTCCGAACTCCTGAGAGGAATCTGTCCCAATGTCATCCCGATTTATCCTCCATGTCATCCCGAAGAATTGAGGGATCTCTTTTTTTTCGCTGTTCTCTCTTGACTCTGGCCTGAGTCCACTCCACTCTAAACTATTCGATTATGAAAAAGGGTATATGGAATGAAATTATTTGCCGTCTTGCAGACAAAGGAATATCCGAAGATCAAGCCGCTCTGTATATCCTGCACTTCAAGATCGGTGATGAAACAGAGTCGAATCCATTGGAGTGGCAAGCCCTTATACAACTCCTTTATGATGAAGCAGAAAAGCACGGGTTGGATGAGACCGTTGACACCGCATACATAGAGCGTAGTTATAAAGAGTAAATCAATACTCCATCCTTCCTGTTACATGTTTGAAAACAATACCGTCATGGGGGTGGAAGTATCGATCAGCGAGATATATTTGAACATCATTTTTCACTGTCTAGGAAAAAAACAACATAAAATATTGAGCCAATGACTGTTCTATCAATATGGCCGAAGACGATCAATGAAGCCGTAGAGCTGATGATCGATACAATGAGCGACGTCGATAAAAGTGAACTTCTTAATACTAAAAAAGAAGACCTCTCCCGCTTCCATTATACTCTGGGTATGCTTATCTGCGGATGGTTCGGGCTCTATAACGGCAACAACACCCTGCTCGAATCCTGCGCCAATACCCGGAATAATCAAATTGAGCGCCTCCTGATTCTCAACGACCCCGAAGAGGCCTCGATGATCATTTTGGAAGCAATATGGAAAAAGCTGAGGGCAGACATGAAAGTTCCAGTATAAACCTATGCCCTAATTCAGCGTCACAGCAGGGAGCGTTTTTTATAAGTCCTATAGGCCCTGTCAGTTCTATAGGACTTATTTTTTTTCTTTTCTTTATTTCAATAGTTCAAATAATATTGTATCATGAGGCATGAAAAAAATCACAGCAACAGCAATATTTGAATCGCTCTCATCCGGAGTCAGGCTGGATGTCTATCGATTACTCGTCAAGAAAGGCCCTGAAGGGATGGTGGCAGGCGATATTGGTTCAGCGCTTGAGGTGCCCCCTACAAATCTGTCGTTTCATCTTAAAACACTCACGCATACCGGTCTCCTTACCGTGGAGCAGGAAGGTCGCTTTCAGCGCTACCGGGCAAACCTTCCATTAATGATGGAGCTGATTGCCTATCTCACGGAGGAGTGCTGTGGTGGTAATACCGGAGAGTGCGGTGATTTCAGTGCACAATCAATTTGTCCGCAGTGCATTGACACCTCATCAGACAAACAATGAATTTATAAACCATTCCTCGTCTACCATGAAGAAATCAGTTCTCATTCTCTGTACCGGCAACTCATGTCGCAGTCAGATAGCCGAAGGTTTTCTCCGATCATTTGACAGCACACTAGAAGTGTTTTCGGCAGGAACAAAACCGGCAGACTCTGTTCACCCGCTTGCCGTAAAGGTGATGCGTGAAGAGTGGATCGACATCAGTTTATACAAACCAAAAAGCGTTGACGAATTTCTCCAGAAGCCATTCGACTATGTCGTAACGGTTTGCGATGCGGCAAATGAGTCCTGCCCGCTCTTTACCGGTACGGTGGAGCATCGGCTGCATATCGGCTTTGACGATCCAGCTGAAGCCATAGGTACGCAGGAAGAAAAGCTTGCAGTTTTCCGGCGGGTGCGCGACGAAATCAACCAGCGTTTTCGAAAGTTTTACAACGATAATCTAAACGCCAAATAACGCCATGAGCATAGCAGTAAAACAGCTCTCATTTCTTGACCGCTACCTCACCCTCTGGATTTTTCTTGCCATGGCGGCAGGTGTACTGTCAGGTTATCTATTCCCGGGTATTCCTGGATTCTGGAATCTTTTTCAGTCAGGCACAACAAATATTCTTATAGCTGCAGGGCTCATTGTCATGATGTATCCACCGCTGGCAAAGGTAAAGTATGAGGAGCTGGGCGATGTGTTTCGCAACACAAAAGTGCTTGCCCTCTCTCTGGTGCAGAACTGGGTGATCGGACCTGTTCTCATGTTTGTTTTGGCGGTGCTGCTGCTCTCCGATATGCCTCACTACATGGCAGGCCTCATCATGATTGGCCTTGCCCGCTGCATTGCTATGGTCATTGTCTGGAACGAACTTGCAAAAGGAGATACGGAGTATGCCGCCGGACTTGTCGCTTTCAACTCGGTCTTTCAGGTACTCTTTTTCCCTCTCTATGCCTGGATCTTTTTGACGGTACTGCCAAAGTGGCTGGGTCTTGCCTCATTCGCTGTCGACATCTCAATAGCTGACATTGCCACTTCGGTCTTTATCTATCTCGGTATTCCCTTTATTGCAGGCTTTCTTACCCGTTTTTTCATGCTTCGTTTGAAAGGCAAGGAGTGGTATGAGGGTGAGTTCATTCCCCGCATCAGTCCGCTTACGCTTATTGCGCTGCTTTTCACCATTGTTGTCATGTTTTCACTGAAGGGTGGCTATATCGTAAAAATCCCGCTCGATGTAGTGCGTATCGCCATACCTCTTTTGCTCTACTTTGTCATTATGTTTCTGCTTTCGTTCTACATGGGGCGGAAGGTTGGTGCAGACTATTCCAAAACAGCAACACTCTCATTCACAGCAGCAAGCAACAACTTTGAGCTCGCCATCGCTGTAGCCATAGCTGTTTTCGGCATCAACTCAGGAGAAGCTTTTGCGGCAGTGATAGGCCCTCTGGTTGAGGTTCCTGCCCTTATTGCGCTCGTCAATGTTGCGCTCTGGTTCAGAAGCAAATATTTTGGTGAAACAACAGAAGCCTGATAGCAACCTGTTAATCAACATTACCTATGCATAAAAAACAAAACGTACTTTTTCTCTGTACCGGCAACTCCTGTCGCAGCCAGATGGCCGAAGGATTGCTTCGGCACCTGGCAGGCGATCGCATCGAAGCTTTAAGTGCAGGGCTTGAGCCGAACAGCGAAGTTCATCCTTTGGCCATACAGGTTATGAAGGAAATTGGTATTGATATCAGCTCTCAGCAACCGAAAGCTGTAGATGTCTACCTTGGAAAAAAAATGATTCACTACCTGATGATTGTGTGCAACAAGGCACAGTCAACCTGCCCTCGAATCTGGCCTGGACTGCCAAATGAAAAACGATATTACTGGCCGGTAAATGATCCGGCGGCGATATCCGGAACAACGGAAGAGCAGCTAACTGTTTTCCGAGAGGTTCGTGACGAACTACAAGGTAAAATAAACTCATGGCTTAACGACGTTTTCAGCGTCTGATTCATTTAACAGGTAATCAAGGTTTACTATGAAAAAAATACTGGTATTTGATCCGGCCCTTTGTTGCTCAACAGGGGTGTGTGGTGTCGATGCAGATCAGGCATTGATCACCTTCTCAGCAGATGTAGAGTGGGCAAAACAACAGGGCGCCCTGATAGAACGATTCAATCTGGCACAGCAACCAATGGCTTTTGCAGAAAATCAGATTGTAAAAGCATTCCTGGAGCTCTCCACCGAGGATGGTCTTCCGCTTCTTCTCCTTGATGGCGAAATAGTTCTTGCGGGACGATACCCAAGCCGTGCAGAGCTGGCTCGCTGGGTCGACATTTCACCTTCTGACGACAAAACTAAACCCGCAAAGAGTTGTTGCTCAGGCAGTAGCTGCTGCTGAGCACAATCAAACAATACTATGGAATTTCTAAAGCAGCCACCACGCTTCCTTTTCTTCACCGGAAAAGGCGGCGTCGGCAAAACCTCCATTGCCTGCGCAACAGCCATACAACTTGCCGATGACGGCAAAAGAGTGCTTCTGGTCAGTACCGACCCGGCATCCAACGTCGGGCAGGTTTTCGGTGTCACTATAGGCAATCAGATTACTGCCATTACTCAAGTGGAACGCCTTTCTGCTCTGGAAATTGATCCCCAGGCAGCAGCGCAGCTCTACCGCGACCGGATCGTGGCACCTGTCCGCGGCTTACTCCCCGAAACCGTTGTCAACAGCATTGAGGAGCAACTCTCCGGAGCCTGTACAACTGAAATTGCAGCTTTCGACGAATTCACCTCGTTATTGACTGATACCGCATTACATGCCGACTTCGACCATATCATTTTCGATACCGCACCAACCGGCCATACCATCAGGCTGCTGCAACTGCCCGGTGCCTGGAGCAACTTTATTGAAGCGGGAAAAGGCGATGCATCCTGCCTCGGCCCTTTAGCCGGGCTTGTAAAGCAACAAGCGCAGTACAAGGCAGCTGTTGAGGCTTTAGCCAATCCCCTGCATACACGAATGGTGTTGGTCTCCCGTGCCCAGAATGCAACCTTGCAGGAAGTCGCACGAACCTGCCAGGAACTTGCTGCCATTGGAATCTCACAACACTATCTTGTCATAAACGGACTGTTGCCCCAAACCGAAACCTTGCAGGATGACCTCGCCAAGGCTCTCTATGCCCGTGAGCAGGCGGCACTCTCAGCAATGCCTCTCATTCTCAAAAAATTACCTTGCGATCATCTCTCTCTCAAGCCCTTCAATCTTGTCGGTCTTGAAGCCTTACGGCAATTACTTACTGAAAACGTTCCATCACAACTCCTCGAAAGAGATCAGCCCATCACCTTCAACGCTCCAGCACTCTCATCACTGGTTGATGAAATCGCAGCCGATAGTCACGGCCTCATCATGTTTATGGGCAAAGGTGGAGTTGGCAAAACTACATTGGCCGCTGCAGTCGCCGTTGAGCTGGCAAATCGAGGCCTTCCGACACACCTGACGACTACCGACCCGGCAGCTCATCTCACCGAAACATTGCGTGGCACAGTGGAAAACCTCATCGTGAGCCGCATTGACCCTGAAAAAGAAACCCAACGCTACCGCGAGCAGGTATTGGAAACCAAAGGCGCTCAGCTCGATGCTGAAGGCTTCGCCCTGCTTCAGGAAGACCTGCGTTCGCCATGTACAGAAGAAATCGCCGTATTCCAGGCATTCTCATGCATCATTCGTGAGGCGGATAAAAAATTTGTTGTTATAGACACTGCACCCACAGGGCATACACTGCTCCTGCTCGATGCGACCGGTGCATATCACCGCGAAGTAAGCCGTCAGAAGGGCAGCACTGGTTTGCACGAAGCCACACCCATGATGCAGTTGCAAGACCCGAAACAAACCAGGGTGCTGATTGTCACCCTAGCCGAAACAACACCCGTGCTTGAAGCCCTCAATCTCCAAGCCGACCTGCGTCGGGCCGGCATCGAACCCTGGGGCTGGATTATCAACAACAGTATTGCAGCCGCCAGAGAACTCCGCTCCCCCCTCCTCAAACAACGAGCCCAAAATGAAGTCAAAGAAATTGAAACTGTAGCCCATCACCACGCCACTCGTTACGCCGTTATCCCCCTGATGAAACAAGAACCCGTAGGCAAGGAGTCCCTCCGTCATCTTATCATAAGTCAGGCAAGCGCTCCTCTATAGGACTTATAGTCCCTATAAGACCAGGGCCTATTCTTCTCCTCTCTTCCCTCAATCCTCTCAGCACTCAGCACTCAGCACTTTCTTTCTCTTCTGTTAAATAATTGTGAACAAAGCTGCACAAAAAAAAATACAGGCACCCTCTCTGTATATTGGTCAAAAGAAGACCCTGCAGCCTTGCAAGCAGCCAAAAAAAGTTTCGAGCAGGTTGTGTACCGGAAGGACTCAGTCTGCGATTAGTAACGAGGCATAGTGGTGGGGGATTTCCCCTTAGAGATTTTTAAAAAAAATATCTACATTCACCTTTTATTTAAAAACCAAGGTGTAAAATCGTGATTAATTTTAACAAGAAAATACTCATTATTGGATTTGGCTCTGTATCCCAGTGTACAGTTCCTATCCTTTTTAAGCACATCAACGTCGATTATTCTCAAGTCACTATTATGGATTTTGAGGATATTCGCGAAAAAGTATCACCCTGGACAGCATTGGTCGTTACATACATTAATCATCAGATAACACCGTATAATTTAGCACAAACCCTTTCGACTTATGTTGCAGAGGGCGATTTGATCATAGATTTAGCGTGGAATAT
>CAIXLG010000142.1 GCA_903920215.1 uncultured Chlorobiaceae bacterium | reverse complement strand
TACACAGGCGAAGACACTCTTTCCCTACACGACGCTCTTCCGATCTCCACACACCACACACCGCACACCACACACCACACACCGCACACCACACACCACGTATCCCTCCCTCCCTCCCTCCCTCCATACCTCCTATACGCCCTATCCGACCTATAAGTCCCATCCTTTCCGAAATCTCAGCACTCAGAACTCAGAACTCAGCACTTTCTTTACTTCTTCCTATATTCATCAGTAACACTTCCTTAATAATCAATGCCAAGCCCCGCCATGCAGAAAGATTCTTACGCCTTTACCTTTGAAATGAGCGTACGCGATTACGAGTGCGATATGCAGGGGATTGTCAATAACAGCGTCTACCAGAACTACATTGAGCATGTCCGGCATGAGTATTTAAAACAGGTCGGCCTTGATTTCAGCCAGTATACCCGTCAGGGCATTAACTTGGTGGTGGTGCGTGCAGAACTTGATTATAAATATCCACTGACCTCGGGGGATGCTTTTGTGGTAGGTGTCAACATGCATAGGGAATCAGCTCTTAAATTTGCAGTTTATCAGGATATTTTCCGTCTTCCCGATTACAAACCTGTTCTCAAAGCTAAAATTATTGTAACAGCGATTAACCAGCGCGGACGTCCTGAAATTCCAGAAGCATTTGCCGCACTATTCAGTTCGACAACTGTCTGAGATACGAATTCTATTATTGCTATAACAACACAGAACTCCATGAAACCACTGGTACAGGTAGGTCAGGCATATATGGCCCTCAGCGAAGGGGAAGAAAATCTTCGTAAAGGCCTTTTTGAAGAAGCCGCGGCAAGCTATAGTCGCGCAATGATTGTTTCCAGGACGATACCTGAGGATGAAGCGTATGATCACCAGGGTTTTGACGCTCTTTGCCATACCGGACTTTCAGGAGCACTGGTGAAACTTGAGCAATTTAAAGAGGCACTCGCTTCAGCAGATATTGCCATGCACTATTTTAATCGCAGGGGCGAACTCAATCAGGATGAAGGCAAGCACTGGATAAACGCCGTTCGCAGTCGGGCAGCCGCCCTTGAAGGGACTGGTCGGCCAGAAGAGTCTCTCAAAACATACCAGATGGTCAGCGAAATGATTGCCGAACGTAAAGGTGAAATGCCTGACAAGGAGGAGCAGCTCAGTATAATAGGGGAGCATATTTCCAGACTTAAGAGTGCAGTGTCTGGAAAAAAACCTGCAGGATACAAAGCCTGGTGGGAGTTCTGGTCGTAATCGGTATGCCTGCAATCAATAAGATACTGGTAATAAGGCTCAGCTCCATTGGGGACATCATTCTTACCACACCGCTCCTCAGGCGCCTTCATGCAGCCTATCCTGATGCGCGTATTGACTATTGTACCAAACCTCCATTTGTCACACTCCTGGGATCAAATCCTCGACTCTCGAAGATATATACAACTGAACAGCTCCCCAGTGAGAGATACGATCTTGTGGTTGACCTGCAGAACAATCATCAGTCACGAACGATAGTAGGCTCCATCCATGCAACGCAAAAGGTAAAGTATAGCAAAGAGAACTGGAAAAAATGGCTGATGGTGCAGTGTAAACTCAACCTGTACTCAACATCACAAAGCGTTGTGAACCGTTATCAGGCGGCACTTACAAAGCTTAAAGTTACAGATGATATCGAGGGTTGTGAGCTTTATCTCTCTGCTTCAGAAAAAGCCTTTGCAGAACCATGCATTTTAGCTGGGAAAAAAACCCTCGCACTTTGTTTCGGAGCCAGGCACTTTACCAAGCGCTTCCCTCCCCGGCGTTTTGCTGCTCTGTTATCCATTTTGTTTACAGATGACTCTGTTCGGGTACTCCTGCTTGGCGGAAAAGAGGATGCCTCTCAGGCCCTGGAAATAGTGAACGCATTACCTCTTTCCTTCCGTTCAAAGGTAGTCAATCTTTCGGGAAGCTGTTCGCTCATGCAGACCGCTGCACTTCTTGAGCAATGTGATGCAGTGCTCACCAACGATACCGGGCTGATGCATATGGCATCGGCATTCGGTAAAAAGCTGTTTGTGCTCTTCGGCTCATCATCATCTGTTTTTGGTTTTCTTCCCTACCATACACCGTACCAACTTTTCGAGGTGGAAGGACTTGCTTGCCGCCCATGCTCACATATCGGCAGGGATCGGTGCCCGAAAGGGCATTTCAGGTGTATGAACGACCTTTCAGAAGAGCTGATAGCCCGCAGTATTCTTGAACACTTCCAGAGAAGCTGTTGAAACCCGATTTAATTTCAGATAACAGATTATAAAAAGAGCAGTTACAGTGTCTGAAAGAAGCGAAAAAAACTGGGCTCAAGGTTTTTTGCATCAGGTTGGAAAAATGGTGCAAATAGTTTACCTTTAATGTTCAAATTTGCAGATGGTGTTCACTGGGTAACCTCTGAAGCCGTGGGGCTGGTCTGCGCAATGCCAGACCCTCGCCGTTTTGCAAGCAACTGAGGAGTAATAATGATTATCAGCTATTTGCGCTATGGAAACAAACAAACTATACGAATGTACAGTCATCATTGACGGCGGGCTTCAGGATGAAGCTATCTTGGCCGCGATGGAACTGGTTAAGCGGGTTATTACCGAAAAAGGCGGTACTATCAGCAATGTTCTCGAAATCGGCCGACGCAAAACAGCGTATCCGATCAAGAAGAAAACCATTGGATACTACGCCCATATCGAATTTACCGCTGCAACAAATGTTATTGCAGAGATTGAAAAGGTATTCCGTTATGAGGAAGAACTTTTACGTTACCTGATTATTCATCTCACCAGTGCGTTCCTTGAAATGCGCAAGAGAGTCGAGAAATACAGTGTAGTCATAGGTAGCCCGGAAGACGTCGCCGCCGCAGAGGCCGCTGCTTCCGATACAGTTGGAAAATGATCGTCAGGTTTAGTTTGAAAGCAAGCTGAGAAGTGATTCCTTTTGAGAATAAAACGGAGAAGATGCTATGGCTGAATTAAAAATGCCTGAGATTAACAGCGTTATTGTTGCTGGAAATCTTACGAAGGACCCTGTTTTTAGGCAAACTAATTCAGGCGGAACGCCTGTCGTTAATTTTTCAATTGCATGTAACCGAAGATTCCGGGACAGTAATCATCAGTGGCAGGAAGATGTCTGCTATGTTGGTGTTGTCGCATGGAACAAGCTTGCCGAAAGTTGCCGTGACAACCTTAAGAAAAGTTCAGCAGTCCTCGTGGACGGCGAATTACAGAGCCGCACATGGAAGGCGCAGGACGGATCATCCAGGACCGTTGTCGAAATAAAAGCCAGAAGAATCCAGTTCCTCAACAAGAGAAAGAAGAATGGCGAGGAGGATGAAGAGGGCTTTATTGAGGATGACTGTCACGATATCCATAATGGAGAAGTCCATGACGAAGATCCCGGTCATATTTACGAATACAAATACCTTTCCTCCGATTGAGGGGACAGGGTAAGCTTAATTTTGTAATGAACTTATGAGACAAAAATTTACACAATCACAAGGCCACAAATCGCAGGGTAACAAATCCTTAAGCAATGCGCTGGCTTCGAAAAAGAAAGTGTCGAAAAATCAGGTTGTATTTTTCGATTACCGTGACGAGCGTAAGCTGAAAAGATTTATCAACGATCAGGGAAAAATTATTCCTCGCCGCATCACCGGACTCTCTGCCAAAGAGCAGAACCTTCTGACCCATTCAGTAAAGTGGGCACGGTTCCTGGCAGTAATACCTTATGTT
>CAIXLG010000141.1 GCA_903920215.1 uncultured Chlorobiaceae bacterium | reverse complement strand
CGAACTTTCGTATCTCATTTAGAAGAAATGCCTTAAGAATATCTTCAACAATAGGGTAATCGAGATGGAGTTCCTGAACCTTCATACTATGAGGGTATCTAAAAGTTAAACAGTCGCATAACAGCCCTGATCAGCAAAAAAACGGAAGTATTGACCGTCACCACAAACAACGCTGTATTTCGCAGGACATTAACCGGAACGGCGACTTCAAAATCAAGCATAACCGCAAGACCGTTTTTACCGATCACAAGAGCATAGCTCAGCGCAAAAAAGGCGAAAAGCAAACTCCAGCTTCCGGTAAAATACAAAAGCTCAACAATCCATACGGGAGTCATAGAATAACAGAAAACTGTTACCACTCCTGCTTTTATTCTGTCGGAACGCTCCCTTGCAAGCAGATAAGCAGCCCCTCCCATCATAAGATAGAGTGCCGCAATATCGATCAGAAAATTTGCTATAGCAAAAATCATAGCCGGACGGGGCTGGCCAATCAAAGGAAATTTTGCGATCTGCACAAGGGCAATTACTGGAGCGGCATAGTCCTTGAGAACATTGAACTCATCGTTAGCAATACCCTCTTTCAGGTCGCGCCAGAACTTCCTGTATCGGAACAAGAGTGTAAAAATTGCTGAAAAAAGTTCTTTAATGCCCATAATGGTTATCGTCTAAGCCATTTTTCAGGATTTTGCTTAACCCTGCCTTTCCATATTTCAAAGTGAACAACTGAGCCGCCTTCCGTCATTTTACCCGAAAGCCCGACAAGCTGTTGTGATTTAATCAGCTCGTCCTTGACCACATGTAACTGGCCAAGATTAGCGTAGACGGTAAGGTAGGATTTAGGGTGCCGGATAATGACGATATTGCCGAACGTCGGAAGAAAAGCGATCTGAACGACTTTGCCGCCCGACACGGCCCTTACCTGAGTATTGGCTGGAACGGTAATATCAATACCGTTATTAGTAGTGACGATTTTAAGATCCTTGTCCTCAAGTCTTCCAAATTTATGAGCAACAACACCATTTCTTACAGGCCATGGCAGGGAGCCTGCAGCATTGTCAAAATCAGCAGAAACTTTTTCAAGCTCAAGCAATCCTGCTTCAGGCACAACCGTAACGCTCTCTTTTTCAGGGGCTCTAGTCTCTGCTGGCTCCGGCTGTTGTCTCTCATTTTTGGCGATTACAGGTTCCTGTTCCTGCTCGAGATGTTTTTCGGGCTTCAAAGGCACTCGTTCCTTCTCGATATGTTGTTTTTCGCGATGTTTTTCAGCAAGCCGCAATGCCTCCCGTCGTTTTGCTTCCTGCCGTCTTGCCTCACGCTGCTTTAGCTCCCGTTGCTTTGCGGCAAATCTCTGTGCCTCCCGTCGCCGGGCCTCAGCTATTTTTTGCTGGCGGATATTTTCAAGCTCTACAGCCCGCTGTTCAGCAAGAATCAGAGACTCTATGCGTGATTGCAGCTGTGCACGTTTTTTCTGGACATCGGCAAGTTGTGCTGAATATTCCTGCTTATTTTTTTTCAGGTTATCAAGCACCACCTCTTTTTCTTGTTTACTCTTCGACCAGCTTTTTAACTGCTGCTCCTGCTCCCTGACCATTTCAGCTTTTTGCTTATAGGTTAGCTCGAGTGCAAGACGGTTATTTTCAAGCTTTTGGGCAGTATGCTGCAGTTCATCAACATTGTGGCGCACTGCTCTGGTAAAAAAGCCCATATACTGGGCACGCATAATGGCTTTATTCACAGAGCCTGAAGCAAAAACATGCTCAATATCTCTGGTTCCCCCATATTTATAGACTGAAACAGCTGTTCTGCGGAAATCATCGGAAACCCTGCCGTAAACCTGGCGATTACCCTGTATATCATGCTGCAGCCGATCAATATCCCTGTCAAGCTTTTCGAGGTAGTGCTGATTTTTACTTATGATTTTTTCAAGCATCAGAATCTGTGAGCGGATATTCTCAAGTGCTTTAAACGACTGTGATTCCTTACGCGTTGTGGTGTTCAGTTTTGACTGGTACTCCTTCAGCTGCTGCTTAAGTACATTGAGATTCTGCTCTACCGCTGTGCGCTCTTTCATGATTTTCAATATCTCACTGTTTACCCTTGGCGCAGCTGCGGCATTGATGGTCATAGAAGCCAGAAACAGAAGCAACAGAGAGAGTAACTGAACTACAGCCCTCCGCAGTAACATCGAGAACAGGCGGGGTGAAACAATAAGGGTCATAGAAGGTTATTTGTTGGGCAACAGAAAAAAACATTGACAAACGTTATAAGAACACCTGTTAAAGGTAAAGGATAAAAACCTTTTCTTCGCAAAGGCTTCTAAAAAAAATATTTTGTTTTTCGTGACCTGAAATAATTGTAAATATCGGTTTTTCATCAGCGCAATCACACAATGGACAAGCTTGTCATAAGAGGCGGACGCCGGATCTCCGGCAGCATAACTGCCTCAGGTTCAAAAAACACCTCTCTTCCGATCATTGCCGCCACTCTTCTAACAGGACAGGGAACATTCACGCTGCATCATATCCCTGACCTGAAGGACATTCTCACCTTTACCCAGCTTCTGCATCACCTGGGGGTTGAAACCTCATACTCAGGGAACACGCTAAAGGTTTCATCACGAAATGTGGAAAGTCTGCAGGCTCCGTATGAACTGGTAAAAAAGATGAGAGCCTCAATCTATGTGCTCGGACCGTTGCTTGCAAGATTCGGTCATGCAAGGGTCTCGCTTCCGGGGGGATGTGCTTTCGGACCACGTCCCATAGACCTTCATTTATTGGCTATGGAAAAACTCGGGGCTACGATCACTATTGAAACAGGGTTTATCGATGCAACTGCTCCTGATGGGAAACTCCATGGCGCCCATATCGATTTTCCCATTTCATCTGTAGGGGCAACAGGGAATGCCGTAATGGCGGCTGTGCTTGCCGAGGGAAGGACGACTATCAGCAATGCCGCAGCGGAACCGGAAATTGAAACCCTTTGCAAATTTCTCATTGCCATGGGTGCAACCATCAAGGGAACAGGCACTACCGAACTTGAAATAGAGGGTACAGATTCACTCAATGCAGTTGAATTTCATAATATTTTTGACCGTATTGAAGCTGGAACACTGCTTGCCGCTGCAGCTATAACCGGCGGAGATATTACGATAAACGGTGTTGAACCAGAACAGCTGAAAGCTATTCTTAAAAAGTTTGTCCAGGCTGGCTGCAGTGTTGAAACAACTGTCAACAGTGTTACCCTGAAGAGTAATGGAAAGCTTTTACCGACTGATGTCACGGCAAAACCTTACCCTGCCTTTCCCACCGACATGCAGGCCCAATGGATAGCGCTGATGACCCAGGCAGAGGGAACAAGCAATATTACTGACAAAGTCTATCATGAACGATTCAACCATATTCCTGAACTGAACAGACTTGGGGCTCATATAGAAATCCGGAAAAACCAGGCAATTGTTCATGGGCCACAAAGGCTTTCGGGCACAAAAGTCATGTCGACCGATCTGAGGGCATCAGCCAGCCTTGTTCTTGCCGGGCTGGTTGCCGCAGGGACAACTGAAGTGCTGAGGGTGTACCATCTGGACCGGGGATATGAGAAAATTGAAGTGAAACTGAACAGCCTGGGAGCTGATATAAGCCGTGAAAAGTATAACGAGTTTTAACCACCGCTAAAAAAAAGATTATTGTTTTGCATATTATCAATGAAACGTTATATTAACTGCCTCTAAAGCCAAGCATTGAGGGCCCTTAGCTCAGTTGGTCAGAGCAAGCGACTCATAATCGCTGGGTCGTAGGTTCAAGTCCTACAGGGCCCACTGGTTGTGAAATAAAAAATACCTGGCGTGTTCGTCTAGTGGCCCAGGACATCGCCCTCTCAAGGCGAAGATCACGGGTTCGAATCCCGTACACGCTACAACAAAAAAGCACCCGTAGCTCAACTGGATAGAGTATCTGACTACGAATCAGACGGTTAGAGGTTCGACTCCTCTCGGGTGCACCACTCTGAAAAGAGTCGGCATGAAGGTTTTGCTTCTCTCTCGCCGATGTCTTCTACCTGCATTTCTTCAGACACTGGTACTTCCTTTTTTTTCCCGCAATACTTTTTATCCCGATGCGCTCTACAGAGCCAATGCTGCAGTTTTTACTGCTAGTCCATTAAAAGGGCATCGTATTTACTCGCTGAGAGACTTTACCTGTAGGCTGAAAAGAGCTATCCTCTCAGGATCACTTTATTTTTGTTGGGGTTCAGGAATCACCCCAACCTACATAGGCGCACCGTTATTTATAAGATAAAAAGAGCGTTCGGAGGTAAAGTTTTGATAATCAGTTTTTTTAATGCGTCAGATTTGAATAAATAGAGGCGCTCTTAACAACTCAACAAAGAATTTCTTTGGGCACTTGCATCGCTTTTACATTGCCGGAATAACGATTATCATTGCGGTTCTTCTTACTTTTCTTTAAGAAAAAAGAAAAAAGGGAATTGGAATAATTAATTTTTTAATATATTCTCAACGCTATTGAGGAGTGGCCAAATTGGTAAGGCACCTGATTCTGGATCAGACAATTGCAGGTTCGAGTCCTGCCTCCTCAGCAAAAAAAGACACAGTTAAACCAACTGTGTCTTTTTTTTTACCTGAAATTTCAATTAAAAAAAAAGAGACAGAACTTTAGTTCTGTCTCTTTAGCGATAAGAGCCCGAATAAACGGAAACTTATTTTGCAGGTGCTGCTGGTGCTTCTGCTGCAGGTGCGGCTGGTGCTGCAGGTGCTGCAGGTGCTGCCTCTGCTGCTGGTGCTGCAGGTGCGGCTGGTGCTGCTGGTGCTGCCTCTGCTGCTGGTGCTGCAGGTGCTGCAGGTGCTTCTGCAGGAGCTTCAGTTTTTTTTGCACAGCCTACGAAAGAAACTGAGCTTAAAAGAAAGAGGAATACGAGAAATTTTTTCATTGCAGGATATGATTTTTGTTGTTTGATAATTGACAGCTTCATCAGCTCTCGAATATTAAAAAAAAACAGCGACTTTTCAAAAGACTACTGTATGGCGGAATATGCAAAATATTTCGATATCCCGCCACAATAAATGTTTTTTTCACTCTACAAGCATCTCTAATTCCGCTTTTTCAAGCTCATCAAAATTCAAATAGCGATATATGTTTTCTTCCTTTTCACCGCTAAGATGCCGGGAAAAAACCTCCATATATTCTGCTTTGTTGGGCAGATGACCAAGAAGCGCCGAGAGTGCCGCAAGCTCCGCTGACCCAAGATATACCTGTGCGCCTGTACCCATACGGTTATCAAAATTTCTCGTACTGGTTGAAAAAACTACTGCATTATCGGCAACTCTTGCCTGGTTACCCATACAGAGCGAACAGCCTGGAGGCTCAATACGGGCTCCTGAGGCGCCGAAGACTGAATAGTAACCTTCCTCGGCAAGTTTTTTCATATCCATCTTCGTAGGAGGTACAATCCAGAGTTTGACCGGCACAGCTCCCCTGTTCCTTAAAATCTCACCGAGAGCCCTGAAATGGCCGATATTGGTCATACAGCTGCCGACAAAGACTTCATCGATCACTTTAGGTCTCTTTTCATCACGAAGAACTTCGGTGAGCGTCATGACATCATCAGGATCGTTAGGACAGGCAAGAATAGGTTCCGTGATTGCATTCATATCAATCTCGATAACTTCTGCGTACTCTGCATCGGCATCGGGTTCAAGAAGAGATGGTCTTTTAAGCCAGGCCTGCATTTTTCCGATGCGGCGTTTCAGGGTGTCTGCGTCACCGTAGCCCTCTTCAATCATCTGCTGGAGCAAAGTGATGTTAGAGCTGAGGTATTCAATTACAGGCTCTTTATCGAGGCGTACTGTACATGCTGCCGCACTGCGTTCAGCAGAGGCATCACTGAGCTCAAACGCCTGCTCCACCTTGAGCCCGGGCAATCCTTCAATTTCAAGAATACGTCCGGCAAAAACATTTTTCTTGCCTTTCTTTTCGACGGTCAACAACCCGCGTTTGATCGCAACGTATGGAATGGCATTGACAAGATCACGCAAGGTGATTCCCGGCTGGAGTTTACCTGAAAAACGCACAAGCACCGATTCGGGAACATTAAGAGGCATTGTTCCTGTAACTCCGGCAAACGCTACAAGACCAGATCCGGCAGGAAAGGATATACCGATTGGAAAGCGTGTGTGTGAATCGGCACCGGTACCGAGAGTATCGGGCAGTACCATACGGTTGAGCCATGTGTGAATTACCCCGTCACCCGGTTTAAGCGAAACACCTCCCCTGCTCTGGATAAAGTAGGGCAGACTGCGATGCATTTTAATATCGGAAGGCTTCGGATAGGCCGAGGTATGACAGAAGCTCTGCATCAGGAGATCAGCACTGAAACTGAGCGCTGCGAATTCCTTGACTTCATCGCGGGTCATAGCTCCCGTGGTATCCTGTGAACCGACAGTCAGCGTTTCAGGTTCGACATACATGCCCGGACGTACACCCGGTAAGCCGCATGCCTTGCCAATCATTTTCTGCGCAAGCGTGTAGCCTTTACCGGTATCAACAGGCTGTTCCGGTCGAATAAAGATTGAATCCTCACCCAGTCCGAGAGCTTTTCTGGCTTTTCTGGTGAGAGTTCGGCCAATAATGAGCGGAATACGTCCTCCAGCACGAACTTCGTCAGAAATCGTGTTTGGCGAAAGTTCGAAACGGGATATAACCACTCCCTGCTTCTCTACCCTTCCGTCAAAAAGATAGAGATCAATAACATCTCCCATCTCCATTGCGGTGACATCAGTCTGGATGGGCAATGCACCGGAATCCTCTGCTGTATTGAAAAATATTGGTGCTATAGTACTTCCAAGAACTACACCTGCAGTCCGTTTATTCGGAACTGCCGGAATATCATTCCCCAGATGCCACTGAACAGAGTTGATTCCGGACTTCCTGCTTGATCCAGTGCCGACGACATCGCCTACGTAGGCAAGCGGATGGCCTTTTTCTTTCAATTTCGTAATAGTTCCGATTGGATCGGTCATTTTGGAGCCAAGCATACAGAGGGCGTGCAGAGGAATATCGCTGCGGGTAAATGCTTCACTGGCTGGAGAGAGGTCGTCGGTATTGGTTTCACCTGGCACCTTGAAAACCGTCAGTGTCATTTTTTCTGGAAGAAGCGGTTTGGTGGTAAACCATTCTGCATCTGCCCATGATTTAAGCACTTCTTCGGCATATTTGTTATTTTTTGAAAGGCTGACGACGACATCAAACATGTCGTAGACCAGCAGGGTCTTTTTTAATACAATAGCCGACTCACTACATATTGCAGGGTCTTTATGACTTAATGCGTCGACAAGGGGCTTGACGTTATAACCACCAAGCATTGTTCCCAATATTCTGACAGCTTCGATAGCAGTGATAACACTACAGGAAATATCCCCTTTGACAATACCGTCAAGAAACGCAGCTTTTTCAAACGCAGCATCGTCAACACCCGGACTGATATGCTCGAGAAATAACTCAAGCAGATACTCTTTTTCCTGAACGTTATCCTGCCGTAAAAGATCGATAAGCAAGCGGGCCTGCTCGGCAGTTAACGGTAAAGGGGGAATACAAAGCCCGGCTCGCTCTTCGGTATGCGCACGATATTGTTCTACAAGACTCATAAGGAAAATCTCCCAGTGTTATGGATGTTAAAACGAAGGTGTTATACAAAAAAAATGAATAGCAGGGGGAAAACGCGCGGGCGATCCCACAATAACCCAACGATAAAAATACCACCCCGTACTTTTAAAACCAAAATAACCAACCCTGCTCTTCGCGTAAATACCGAAGTTCTTTAGGCAGAAAACAAGGTTATGCTTGTTTCTTTACGTGGAAGGGATAAACAGGAAGATTGGATGAAAAAAAATAACTAGAGAATCAACATGCTGTCGCCATAACTGAGGAAATTATAACCCTCCAGAAGCGCCTCATTGTAGGCTTTCTGCAGATTACCATGGCCTGCCAAAGCCGCTGTGAGCATCAGCACTGTAGACCGGGGTGCATGAAAATTGGTAAGCAGTAGATCGATAACACGAAATTGATACCCTGGATAAATAAAAATATCTGCCTCGCCGGTAAGCGGCGCGTCACCCGAAAAAGCCGTAATGCTCGCACTGGCATGTTCGAGGGCCCTGGTAACGGTAGTCCCTACAGCAACAACTCTTCCTCCTGCGGCTTTGGTGCGGCGAATTTTGTCAACTGTACTGGGCGGAATAGAGTAAAACTCACGATGCATGACATGCTCTTCAAACGAATCGACCCTGATGGGAAGAAAAGTGCCAAGACCGACATGGAGAGCGAGAGATGCAATATCGACGCCCTGGAGTTGAAGCTTTTCAAACAGCTCCCCGGTCATATTCAGTGAGGCTGTAGGAGCAGCAACGGAACCCGGCAGTTCAGCAAAAACCGTCTGGTAGCGCTCCTGGTCAATTGCTTCAGCATCGCGCTTGAGATATGGCGGAATGGGTACTGCCCCGAAATGCTCGAAAAGATCGCTTAACGATCCGTCTCCGGAAACAGAAATACGGGCAATCCCCTGATCAACAATCTCTGTAACAGCCAGTTCTCTGTTGTGCGTGATGAGCGTATCGCCTTTTTTCAACCTACCACGGTAAAGAACCATACTTTGCTCGTCTCGATGCTTTTCAAGAAGCATCAGCTCAATCCTGCCCCCTGTTTGCTTGTTGGCAAATAACCTTGCCCGAACTACCTGGTGTTATTGAGCAAAAGCAGATCGCCTTCTTTCAAAAAAGTATCCAAACCGGCGTACCGGGCATGCTCGATACCGCCTGAGCGGCTGTTGAGCACCAGAAGACGGGTTGAACCTCTCTCCAGAGGAGGATATTTGGCAATCTTTTCTTCAGGCAGTTCGTAATCAAAGTCTGCGACTCTCATAGCACTCTCAATCTTGCCCGGACAGCTTCGGCATGGGCCTGAAGCCCTTCATAATCGGCAAAAGAGGCAATTTTTTCTCCACTCGAACGCAATTGCTGCTTCCCCCAGGAGATAATCGACGTATGCTTGACAAAGTCACGAACCGAAAGTGGTGAGAAAAATCTTGCTGTTCCGTTGGTTGGAAGCGTATGGTTTGGCCCGGCAAAATAATCACCGACCGTTTCGCAGGAATAACTTCCCATGAAAATAGCACCGGCATGGTGTATTCCGGGAAGAATATCCCAGGGATGTTGAACATGCAGTTCAAGATGTTCAGGGGCTATCATGTCAGAGACCATGCACGCTTCTTCAAGAGAGTCCACAAGGACAATGGCTCCATTATGCTGCAGCGATAATGCAATTATATCGTGTCGAAGCATTCCAGGGAGGCGTGTTTCTGCGTACTCCCTTACGGAAGCTGCCAATACCGAAGAGGTAGTGATAAGCACCGCTGAGGCATCGGGGTCGTGCTCAGCCTGGGCAAACATGTCGAGCACGATAAATTCCGGATTGGCCGATTCATCAGCAATAATAACGACCTCAGAAGGGCCGGCTATACTGTCAATGGAAACATGACCAAAGACCTGTTTTTTTGCCAGTGCGACGTATTTGTTACCGGGGCCGGTAATTATATCGACCTTCGGTATTGTCTCTGTGCCATAGGCAAAAGCCGCTATTGCCTGAGCTCCGCCGATTTTGTAGACACTGCCAATGCCCGCAACCGAAGCCGCTGCAAGAATATTGGGATTGACTTCTCCCTTCGTGTCACAGGGAGTGGTGATAAAAATGTCTTTAACTCCGGCCACTTTTGCCGGCGCCGCATTCATCAGGAGCGAAGATGGATAGGATGCCTTGCCACCCGGCACATAGAGCAGAGCTTTTTCCATGGGGGTTACCCGCTGGCCGAGAATCACACCTCCTTCGGCTTCATAAAAAAAACTTTTTTCCACTTCGTGCTGATGAAAACGAATAATATTGCGATACGCCTCTTCAAGCACCTGAAGAAATGAGGAATCTGCGTGGTTATATGCATGTTGTATTTCATCGGGGGAAACCCGCATATCCTCAAGCCGGATACCCTGAAAGCGCTCTGTGTAGCGCAGCACCGCAGCGTCGCCATTCTGGCGCACATCCTGCAGAATTTCATCAACAGTAGACTGGACTGAAGCATCAAAAGTGACACTTCTCTGCAATTGTTCTTTTAAGGCTGAACGGTCTTCAGCAAAACGATAGAGGGGCAGCACTTTTTAGTGATTATTGTTTATCTGGCTTCAAAAAATTCATAGTACCAATGTACTCAATAGCTATATTTATAGAAACCCCGATCCAATCAACAGAAAAGAGGATAAAAAGCTAAAAAAAGCAGCATCAGAACGCTCTTTTCATTTGAAAAAAAAGTTCCATTAACTACCTTAAGGGTTCAGTTTAAACCTTGGAATATAGCCTGAATCAGCTCCTTTCCAAGCCACTATGAGTTACACACAGAACCATGTTAACATGAGCTTTTTCAGTAATCTGTTCAGAGATATCGCCATTGATCTTGGAACGGCAAATACATTGATTTTTATCAGGGGCAAAGGCGTTGTTTTAAATGAACCGTCAATTGTCGCCCGCGAGCGCAATACTGGAAAAATTGTGGCAATAGGGCATGAAGCGCTGCTCATGCATGAAAAAACCCATCCCGGAATTATCACCATACGGCCACTTGCCAGTGGTGTAATTGCTGACTATGAAGCAACTGAAGAGTTGATTAAAGGGCTGATCAATAAAACGAAAACTCAATTTTCATTCGGCATCCGGCGAATGGTTATCGGCATTCCTTCAGGTATCACCGAGGTTGAAAAACGCGCTGTACGAGACTCTGCTGAACATGTTGGTGCCAAAGAGGTGTATCTTGTTACGGAACCAATGGCTGCGGCAATCGGTATCGGACTTGATGTCAAGGAACCGATGGGAAATATGATTGTCGATATCGGTGGGGGAACAACTGAAATCGCCGTTATTTCTCTCGGCGGCATTGCATCCGGTGAATCGTTGCGTGTGGCTGGAACCGATATCACCAACGCAATTATCCGACACTTCCGCAAAGCATACAATCTGGCAATTGGCGAACGCACAGCTGAGGATGTTAAAATTAAAATTGCGTCAGCCTACAAGCTTGAAAAGGAAATGACCATGATGGTAAGGGGCAGAAACCTTGTGACCGCTTTGCCTGAAGAGCGGGAAATCAACTCTGCCACTATCAGGGAAGCCATTGCCACTCCGATCAGCCAGATCATCACATCAATCAAGAAAAGCCTTGAGGTGACCAAACCGGAACTTTCGGCCGATATTCTCGATCGCGGCCTCTTCCTTGCCGGTGGCGGCGCTCTCATCAAGGGGCTTGACAAAAAAATCAATGAGGAAACAAAACTTGCCGTTCATATCAGCGAAGATCCACTGACTGCCGTGGCAAGAGGAACCGGAGAGGTATTGGAAAACCTTGAAAAGTACCGCACCGTGCTTCTTTCGACCAAACGCTACTGAAAAGAATCCGACACTTACTCGTCGTCAAGAAGCCTTGTATAATACCTTTCATACTGTTCAACAAGCGAAGCTGTCTCGTAGTGCTTCGCTTGCCGGACGCACGCTTCGGAACATGCAATCCAGTGAGCATCGTCAGTGAGCAGAAGAAAGGCTTTTTCGGTCATGCACTCAATATCACCAGGCGGAAGAAGATAGCCATGACGACCTGGAACGATAAATTCGGGAAACCCGCCTGCATTGGTGGCAATAACCGGCACCCCGCAGGCCATGGCCTCGAGAGCAGCAAGTCCGAATGATTCCACATTACTCGGCATCAGCATAAGATCGGCAATAGAGAGCAGAGGGACAATATCGTCAAGCTTGCCGAGAAACCTTACCTTCTCTGTAATTCCAAGCTCGCGCGCCAGAATCTCAGACTCACTTCGTTCTGGACCGTCACCCACAAGAAGGAGCGTGACATCAAGACGTTTGGTTAAGGCATAAAATATCCGGATAATATCACTGATGCACTTCACCGGCCTGAAATTGGAGATATGAATAACAATTTTTTCATCCTTGATTCCGAGCTGTTCGCGGATTTCCTGTTTTGGAGAACGGAAGAAGAGCGAGGTATCGACAAAATTGGGAATAACCGTAATCTCCTTTTTGGGACTGAACATCCTGACCGTTTCATCCTTCAGATACCCGGAAACCGATGTCACGCCATCAGACTTGTTGATGGCAAGCCGCACAACATCCTCCATGCTTCGATCAGCACCGACGACCGTTATATCTGTGCCATGCAAGGTAGTGGCGATCTTGAAACACGTTGAGCGGGTACACTTGTCCTCAAGAATCTGACGGGCAAGCATGGCACTAAGGGCGTGAGGAATAGCGTAATGAGCATGCACAATATCCAGCTTTTCATAAAAGGCAACCTCTGCAATTTTTGAGGCAAGGGCAAGTGAATAAAAAGAGCACTCAAAGAGAGGGTAATGCTTTAATTCAACTTCATGAAAGAAGATATTCTTTGAAAATGTTCCCAGCCGAAAAGGTAGCGACTGGCTGAAAAAATGAACAGTGTGCCCTTTCGCTGCGAGCGCCTTGCCAAGCTCAGTAGCAATTGCACCGCTTCCTCCGTAGGTGGGATGACAGATAATGCCTATTTTCATAGTAAGTGTACTTGTGTGTGTATTTTAAATATACCAATAAGCGCTGGTAATAGTTGCCTTTGTCCTGAACGAAATTTGCAGGGCGACATGCGTGTCGGCACATTCAACGTGCAACCAATGATCAGAAGGCTGGAATGATGAACGTATAAACCGAAGAATGGAAAACAGTCTTAAAAAACAAAAGGTGGCTCTAAGCTCTGTCGGTGCAAGCCTCCTGCTTACTGCAATGAAACTTGTTGTCGGTATCAGTACCGGCAGTATCGGCATTATTTCTGAAGCGGCCCACTCAGCCCTTGATTTTGGCGCTGCAGGCCTTACCCTGTTTGCTGTCAGAATGAGTGACAAACCGGCGGACAGCAAACATCATTATGGGCATGCCAAAGTGGAAAGTGTTTCAGCGCTCATCGAAACAGGACTTCTTGTTGTAACAAGCGCGTGGATAATCTATGCCGCAGTCGACCGGCTGAAAGGAGGCGCCATGGAATTAGAGGTTACATGGTATGCCTTTGCCATTATGATCATTTCAATCGTAGTTGATTTTTCACGGTCGAGAGCGCTGAAAAAGGTTGCAAAAGAGACCAACAGCCAGGCGCTTGAAGCTGATGCGCTCCACTTCAGTTCTGATATTCTCAGCTCGGCAGTTGTTCTGGTCGGCCTCATTTTTGTCAGAATGGGCATCGCCTGGGCAGATGCTGCAGCGGGTATTGCTGTTGCCCTTTTAGTCGGATGGGCTGCGTTCAAACTCGGTAAAAAGACTATCGATATCTTGATTGATGCTGCACCGGAAGGACTCTCGGAACGGATTAAAGAGATTGCCTTAACCATAGATGGGGTAATTTCCATTGATAAACTCAGGGTAAAACCAACCGGCCCTCAAGTATTTGTTGAAATGGTGGTCTCGGTCAATAGAACCTTGTCGGTTGAAATGGTTCAGCAAATAGTCACAAAGATTGAAAAGAAAGTGCGCGAAGATTTTCCTGTGGCCGATTTTACCATCAATACCAAACCTATCGCCCTCAATAACGAAACTATAGCGGAACGGGTGCATGTAATCGGGCTGAATCATAACCTTCACGCCCATAACATTTCAACAAACCTGACAGATAAAAATAAGCATATTACCTTTGATGTTGAGATTGACCATCACCTTACCATAAAAGAGGCGCACGCTACTGTGACTGCGCTTGAGGAGGAGCTTCACAGGGAATTTGACGGAGAAATCGATATCTGCATCCATATTGATCCACTCCGCAATGACGAGCATAGCACCACTTCCCTTTCATCTGAGGATGAAAAGTCTGTGCGCGATATCATCATCGGTGTTGCACAAAACATCGACAATGTTCAGGACGTGCACGACATCCTGATAAGGAAAAACGAGAACCAGAAGCTCTTTATTACCCTGCACTGCTCATTTAATGAGGAAGTGCTTTTAGAGGAGGTTCACTCTCTCACGAGCCGGCTTGAAGGAGCAATATACCAGTCACTTCCGGACGCTTACCGTGTCATAATACATGCAGAACCATTTTTGCAAAACAATCATATGCAGCCATGAACGGAGCCATACCAGAAACGATTGCATTTGATATTTATGGGACCCTGATTGACACCCACGGCCTTATTGCTATGCTGCGGTGCCATGCCGGTGACAATGCTTCCCGATTTTCGCAACTCTGGCGACAGAAACAGCTTGAATACTCCTTTCGCCGTGGAGTGATGCGACAATATCGCGATTTTGGGGTTTGCACTGCCCAGGCACTTCAATACGCATGCCTCTCGTTCGAAGTATCTCTCACAGAGCATGAAACATCTGTACTACTGGACGCTTACAGGGCGCTACCGATCTTTGATGATGTGGCGGAGGGACTTGGAAATGCGAGGGATGCAGGGTTCCGGCTCTATGCATTTTCAAACGGAAAAGCAGCCGACATTCGGCAGTTGCTTGATCATGCTGACATCAGTCGATATTTTGTCGATATCATCAGTGTCGACGAGGTGCAGTCATTCAAGCCAGACCCTCTCGTTTACCGGCACTTTCTCGAAAAAGCAGCAGCAAAGGCTGAAAATGCCTGGATGGTTTCTGCAAATCCTTTTGATGTCATCGGTGCCGTTT
>CAIXLG010000140.1 GCA_903920215.1 uncultured Chlorobiaceae bacterium | reverse complement strand
GGCGCAGTTCTTCTACTGAACGAGCATTTAGCAATGCTTCCTTTGCCTTTTCTAAAACATTTTTACCACTTGCTGGTCGTGCCATATACCCAACTCCTTTTAGGGTATATTATAACACTTTTGTTTAAGAAATGGAATAACAAAAGGATTTTGATGCCGTTAACAGACTCTGAATTTCCTTCAATTCTTAATGACACTTCAAAGAAAATTGAAAGTGATATTGAGTGGAGGGAAGATGAAGATCATTCGCCATCATTGGAGTTCCGTGCGGAAATACAGTCTGAGGCTGGATGGCCACTTTTTGTAAAGGGAAGTTATAATAGCTTGGCGAACACATTATCATATGTGCTTATTTTACAAACTGACGGACGAATTTACGGCCTTGATTTAGGAAAAGGGCATAGAAACCCTTCAACTCAAGAGCAGGTTGGCGATAAACATAAGCATAAGTGGATCGAGCAATATAGAGATAAAGACGCTTACATCCCTAACGACATAACAGCACAAGCATCACAGCCAAAAGATGTATGGAGTCAGTTTTGTATTGAGGCTAAAATTGAACATAACGGCAAAATGCTCCCTCCATCGATACAGGAAAATCTTTTTTTATGAATAACATCGATATATGCAAATCGCTCAAGGAAGGAGTTGGTGAGCTTTTCTCCTGCACCATGCATGGCGATTTTGAAAGGATCCGCACTCCGTTTCTGTACCCAGATGGAGATAATATTGATCTATTTTGCAAACATGAAGATGGTCTTATTACCGTGACTGATCTAGCGGAAACTGTTCGTTGGCTTCGTATGCAGTCAGGATCTGTATCTGCGAGGACAATAAAGCAGCGTCAACTTATTGCGGATGCATGCTTAACTCATGGGGTAGAATTTTATAGAGGAATGATATTAGGTCGTTGCCACCCGGGTGATTCTCTATCCATGGTCGTGACGCGGGTAGCTCAGGCTGCTCTTAGGGTTTCTGATCTTTGGTTTACAATGAAACTCCCCGCCGCAAGCAGCGGGGTATCTTTTTTTAGAAATACTAGCTTTCGCCGCAAGCGGCGGGGAATATGACCCGTAGAGATTTAAAACCAGAACTGTCGAATCCATTACCGATGAAGTCTCTGACGTTTTGAATGAGAGAAAAATGCCGTTTACTCGGTATGAAAAGCTCGCTGGTAGATCAGGAAGTTCGTGGACAATTGATTTTCATGTAAGAAACCCTCGCCGAAGTTCTTTGGTCTGTGTCTTAAAAACAGCGAACCGATCTTCAGCGAGACCTATTGTTGATCATGCTGTTGCAATATGGCATGATCTCAACCATTTAGCTGCGGGTCCCGAGGCACTTAGTTTCGTATCATTATTTGATGATACTTCAGATGTCTGGAGTAATGAAGATTTTAATCTTTTAGAATCACTATCAACTATTACAAGATGGTCTCGTCCAGATGAGTTTATCACTGCACTGTCTGAGGCGGCTTAAATATCCACCATTTCCTAAAGCGGCGCCAACATCTTAATACTTTAGTACTCCTTAATTTTCCGTTAAGATTCACGGATAGCCATAAAAAGCTGCGTATTGTTTCTGAGCATGACAACCCTGAACAGCATGCACAAGGAAAAAGTATTCTTGAAAAAGAGATTCCCAAAGAGCATTCCAGTTGCTGATCACTTAACGCCAAGCAGTTCAATCCCAGGGAGTAGATTAGAAAAATTACTATAGCGTTTCCGGAATATATGGAGCAGCTGCAGCTGCCGTTTGGGAAGGAGTATGAGTTTGCGCTGGATTTAGCGGGCATGAGTATTACACTGTACCATGCCGTTATACATGAAAACAACTCAGAAATATGATGAACACCAGCATTAAGGACGCTCAAATGAGCTTCAAAACGAATAAACGTATCAAAGAACGTGTTGAGGCTCTTGCTGTAGCAACAAGAAGAAGTAAAACATTTGTTCTTGAAGAAGCCGTTACTGCTTACCTGGACTATAATGAATGGCAAATTAAAAGTGTTCTGGAAGGTATTGAAGATGCCAAAGCAGGCAGGGTAACTCCTATTGAAAATGTTATTGCTGAATGGGAGGCAGAACTTGAAAATTGTCCTGACTGAAACAGCAAAGGGTTCTCTTCGTGGCATAGAAACCTATATCAGCCAAGCCCGGCAAAATAACCGATACCAGGGAGCTGAACTTTTCTGATATCCCCTACTGCGTTGTCTATACTTCCGATAACCAAACGATAACCATTCTCTCTATTTTTCACACCGCACAGAATAGGTAAAAACCCCACGTCTGAGGTGGGCTGTAGGAGAATATGCTTACTGGTTACTCTTTCTTCTTGGAATATTATTGTGTGAGCTGGGTGAAGGCGTTTCCGGAGTACCTGGAGCAGCTGCAGCTGCAGCTGCCGTTTGGGAAGGAGTATGAGTTTTCGATGGAGAGGGTGGTGGCTTGAGTTTCAAGCTCTACTTTTTTCGCACCTTGTGCACCACATAAGCTACAATCCCCCACTTCTAGAAGTCATTCTCTATGGCAATTCTGAACGGTTTGAATTCAGCATTGGCTGAAAATATTTTACCGACTACTCCTCACTCTCTTCGGCTTCCTTGCTCTTTTCCATAGCTTCTTTTGCTGCATCTTTTTTGTCGTACTCTTCACGAATAGCTTCGTATGTTTTTTGCGTGAGAGCGACGGCGGCAATGGCTTCAATATGCCGGCTGTAGAAATTCATGGCACTGATGAGCATGTTGTCGATTAAGGCTATTGGGGGTTCAACATTTTCAACATCCACAACATCCTTGTAGCAAATTCCACCATCGTCCTTTACCGTGATTCTCCCGCGATAAACAAAGCTATCGTTCATGAAGTTGAAAAGCAGTGCGGCATCTACGGATTTGCCTTCTATGACACTGAACGGTGCATAAAGATAGAGCATAAGGAAATCTCTCTCTTCATCACAATCAATAAAAAGCCTGAACGACTGGTTGGTGACGGTGAGGGTTGTGCTATATGAGCTTGTATTTTCTGACTCATTGCGTTCAGTTACTTCCTCACCCCAGCCCTGGTTGGCTATGTACTCATCGACTAAATCTGCAAGGCGCATGGTGATTCTCCCTGGGTTAGGTTATTGGGGTTCTTTTTTTGTCGTACTCTTCTCGGGTTGTTTCATAGGTTTTGCGGGTAAGAGCTACCGCCGCTATTGATTCACCATTTTCCCTGAACATTGCGATGCCGCAGTCGAGCATGCTGTAGATCATTGCATTTACCGGCTCGATACCCTCGAGATCAATGAAATGCTTGTAGCGTATCTGGCCGTCATCATCAACACAGAGCCTGCCATTGTATTGGCAGTACTCGTTGAGGAAGTTGAAGAACATGCAGGTATCGACAAACTTGCCTTCGAGCACCCGGTATGGCGGATAGAGAAAGAGCGAAAGCACGTTGCGTGCAGCATGGCCGTCAACATAGGCGCGGAAAGACTGCCTGTTTATCTCTATCCTGCTGAACAAGGTGCATCGGTTCTCCTCATCATTGCAATCAGCCGGATATTCCCAACCGATATCTGCACGGAATTGCTCAAGAAAATCGGCATGATGCATTAAGGTTTTTACTGTGCTTGACATTATCTCGCTTGTTTTGGTTGCTTGAATTCTAACAGATAGGGGGCATGGACGGACAAAAGCCGTCTGAGATAGTAAAATAAGTGGAACTATTTTTTTTAGTGGAGAGCATAATTTTTATGGCATAAGACACCCTTTGTCCCTCTGCCCGCTTTATACTGTATGGAAATAAAATCAAACATTATTCAACACAGGAAAATACATGACTCTTAAACTTGAGGATACCGACGTTCTGTGCGGACGTGCCATACAGTATTATGAGGGTGATGATGTAGCGAAGGATTTTGGTGAAGCCCTCAGGCTCTTTACACTTGCAGCTGAACGCGGCCACGCTATTGGGCAACTTTTTGTTGGTCTAATGCTTGCATACGGCAAAGGTATTGAGGTGAATCTGGCGATGGCTGTAAAATGGTTCCTGCTTGCGGCTGATCAGGGCGAAGCTCTTGCTCAGTGCGAACTTGGAGAGGTGTACAAATATGGCAGAGGGGCTCCGCAGGACTATGGGGATGCGGTAAAGTGGTACCGGCTTGCTGCTGCTCAGGGATTTGCCGATGCTCAGTGCAAACTTGGCGGCATGTATAAAAAAGGGAGAGGCGTCGCGCAGGATGACACGGAAGCGGTGAAATGGTACCGGATGGCGGCTGAACAGGATAACCCGGTTGCCCAGCGCTTTCTCGGATTGGCATATCAGCTTGGAAAAGGTGTCACTATTGATTTGACTGAGGCGTTGAAATGGTTTACGCAAGCTGCTGCATTGGATGACGCAGCTGCCATGTACTACATTGGCTTGCTCTATACGGAGGGAGAAGTTGTCAGGCAGGATATTGAAGAAGCAAGAGTATGGTTCCGCCTGGCGGCTGAGGGGGGCGAGGTAGATGCACAATACTCTCTTGGGGTGATGTATGAATGTGGTGATGGGGTTATGCAAGATTATGATGAAGCGTTGCAATGGTACCTGATGGCAGCTGAACAAGGCTACGGCGATGCCCAATTCAGGCTGGGAATGATGTACAAAGAGGGACTGGGCGTGGAAGAGGATGAGGCTGAAGCTGTTATGTATTTATGGCTGGCGGCCGACAAGGGGAATGAAAATGCGCAGGAGATGCTGGACTCGATGGAGATGTAGGGGTTTTGGAGTATTGCTTGTGATGCGGTATACTGAAGAAATTACGTGATAGTAAAACGTAGTTTTCCTTCCTTGACCCCAAGCTACTGCGATGATGCCCAGCCGATAAACGGCACCGATTGACAATCCTTTATTATTAAAATAGTTAAACGATTGTGTTCTTATGATCCATTTTCTCCTTACTCCTGATTCCTCATCGGCTTTGAAGCTCAAGCGGCTTGTGGCTGCCGAGGGCGGGCGAACTGATGTGATTGTCGGTTCGTGGCCGGAACTGCTGGTGCATGGCCGTAACAGCTACATTTTGCCGCTTGACAATGCTGACTGGCTGACACTGCTGGCTGAAGGGGTTGAGAAGCTGAAGGATGCGTTTTGGGGAAAGTCTTATGGGAATGTCAAGGAGGAAGAAAAAAACACAATCACTGGCATTATCGGGGAGCACCTTACGATGCTGCTTGAAGCTGCTGGCCCTGAGGGGAAACTTGACCAACTGGAACAGCTTGAAAGCGCTCCCCGGCTGAAGCGGCACGTAAGGGATCTTGCGCTTTTGCATGCGGCAATGCATTGCGCCCTGCCTCCTCAACTCTCTGCTATTCAGCAAATACTGCAGGCAACTCCTGAACGGACGATACGCTCAATGCGGGTATATCATACTGGAGAATAGCTTTACCTTAACGGCTGGCAGGAGGCTTTGGTTCAGCATCTTAATGGAGCTGCGAGCGAGCCGGAAGAACCCTTGCTGAAAACATTGCTTGAGTCTGCTGTTTCAGGGCCTGAGGGGAAGAGCGGGAGTGGACTGCGATATCTGCAGGAGAAGCTCTTTAGCCTGCCGGAAAAGAGAGCGCTTGATGAGACGCTGCAGTGGCTTGTGGTGCGTGATTACAGGCAGGAGGTTGAGGTTGCTGCCGGGATGATTCAGAAAGCGCTTGCGGATGACAATACCCTGAAACCGGCTGATATTGCCCTTCTCCTGCCGACTGACCAGCATTATAGCCATGCGGTTCGCTCGGTGTTTGACCTTGCGGGGTTGCCTGTTTCGGGGCTGCATGATGCATATAACAGCCGAGACTTGGGGGGGGAGGCGGTACTCAACCTGCTCTTGAGCCTGGATAAGCCAGCTCCGGTTATTGCTCTGGCTTCCCTGCTCTCCTCTCCGCTCATGCCATGGGATAACGGCGTCGGCAACACGCTTGCACAGAAGATTGTGGAACTCCGGTTTGATTTGACGGAGCCTAAAGCTTTCGGCGCAGAACAAAGCAAGATGCTTTTACTCATTCGGGAGCGGGTTAGCAATGCCGCTGAGCTGAAAGAGAGGCTGAAGCACTTCCCTGCCCTGCTTAATCGTGATGAAGCGATGCAAAAGCACCGCACCAGAGCTGAGCTATTATGCACTGAGCTCACGAAACGCCTTGAAAAGAATGATGCTATACCATGGCCTTTACTGAAATCACTGGTTATGCCGCAAGCGCTTGCTGCACCAACGACTTCAACGACCACAAGGGAAGGCATTGCCGTTTTTTATGAACAGGCGGAACCTTGGCGAAAAGTCAAGCGGCTCTTTGTGCTTGGTTGTTTTGACGGGCACTACCCGCTGACGCCTTCCGGATCAATTATCTTTACCGATACAGATTTGCTGCAGTTGCATGAGAAACTGGGCATGCAGCTTGACACTGCGAAAGAGTGCAATGGCAGGCAGAGAGAACTCTTTAAAAGGCAGATAGGTGCAGCTGGAGATGAAATAACCTTTTTTGTGCCGAGCCGTGATGCGCTTGGCAAGCCGCTCTCGCCTTCTGCTTCTCTGACCTTTGCAGGCGCCCTGTTTGCTGGAGATGGCGGAGCCGAGAGATTGCTTGTAAATCTGGAGAGCAATATAGAACGCCAACATGCGAGGGGGTTGGCACTTGCGGGAGAGAAGGCGCCTGAGCCACCTCGCGAGCTTTTGAAAGAAGACCTCTCGTTTGGGCGCAATCTGCTGGAGATTTGCCCGAATGAGGATGGTTCAGCGAAATCTGAAACACCGAGCAGGCTGGAAACACTGATGGTTTCGCCACTGGCATGGCTGTTTGAGCGCTTGAAGGTTAAAGCGCGGGAATGGGCACCGGAAACCCTTGAGGTCATGACAAAGGGAACCCTTGCTCATGAAGTATTTGAACATCTTTTTTCTCCTGGAGAGTTGCCCTCAGCCGATACCATCAAGAGTAGGCTACCAGAACTCCTTGACCAAAGCGTCCGGAAAATTACCCCTTTTCTCGATCGGCAAGAGTGGAAGGTGGAGCGGGAACACCTTGGGCAGGAAATACTGAAAGCGGCCCTGCAATGGAGAGAGATACTTGAGGGTATTGATGCAACGGTTGTTGCTACGGAGATAAGCCTGCAGGGAAAACACGACGACTTGGCGGTTAATGGCAATGCCGATCTTCTATTGAAATCCGGGGATCGTCTCGTGGTGGTTGATTACAAGAAATCGGGCAGTACAATCAGAAGAGAGAGAATGACCCTTGGCTATGACCACCAGGCGGAACTCTACGGCGAAATGATCAAGACCGGCGGAGCAAAAGAGCCGGCAAAAATACCGAAGGAAGCTTTACAAGAACTTGAGCACTTCAAGACCACAGGCCAGATCGGGACACTCTATTATCTGATGAATGACCAGACGGTTCTTGCCAACACCAGGGGATGGCTGACGAACATTGGGGGGGTCGAAGAAATACATAACAACACTGCGGTGAAAGCCATGGAACTTATTGGAACCCGAATCAATGAGTTGAAGAGTGGCGCTATCAGCCTGAACAGGGCAACAGACAAAAAAGATTGTTTGGACAATAAGGGAATCAAGGCGTATGCCCTTGACAGCTCGCCCCTGATAAAGCTGTTCATGAAAGAAGAGGAGCTCCCTGCAGATTTCTCTACCACAACCACACCGAGGGAGGAGAGCAATGAACAGAACTGACACGCTGCCGACGCTTACGATTGTCCCTGCCGGGGCGGGGTCGGGCAAGACCTGGTATATACAGACAAAGCTTGCTGAATGGGTCATCAACGGGCAACTGGCTCCTGATAAGATTGTTGCGGTCACCTTCACGGAAAGTGCCGCTGCTGAGCTGCGCAACCGTATCCGGGCTGAACTGATAGCAAAAGAAAAACTTGATGAAGCTATCGGCCTTGATCAGGCCTACATATCGACCATTCACAGCTTCGGGCTTCGCCTGATTACTGAATTTGCGTTTGATGCTGGCCTCTCACCATCCCCTCGCATGCTGAATGACGATGAGGAGGCAATACTTGCCAGCAGGGCTCTTGCAACTTCTGAGAGTGCTATTGACATAATGCAGAACCTTGACCGAGACGGGTTTAAATATGATTTCAACAGCAAGACAGGTGCTGAAACATCATTCCGCAAAAGGCTCCTGACGCTTACCGGCTTGCTGCGTTCTATAGGCAAAGACATTGGGGCCGAGAAGCTCAGCGCTCATGCCGAGAAGAAGATTGCTGAACTCTACGGCCCGAGTGAGGATGCTGCAAGTCTGAAAAAGACGCTCCTCGCCGCTGTGAAGGCACTTCTGGAATCTTTTCCTGAGGATATTTCGAAGTTGGGCACCATACCTGACAGCATTCGTAAGGAGCTTTGGCGTAATTATCGTGATTTGTCACAGGCAGCAAAAAGCGAACCCCTTGATTCAGACTGGGGGCTTTGGCAAAAACTGCGCAAATTGAAAGCCTATGCACCTGGCTCGAAGAAACTTCCACCTGGGTATGATGACCTGGTCCGAACGATTATTGCCGCTGCTGGTGCCCTGCCATTGCATCCGGGGCCGATGCTTGATGCCCAAAACCATGCCCGTACCATGTTCAGCGCTGTTGCAGAGTCACTCTCCGCATACGCTGATGAAAAAAGAAGCCGTGGGCTGGTTGACTATACCGATATGCTTACCGAAGCTCATAAACTGCTCAGCACAAAAAAGGATGCTCTGGAAGCACTTAATGAGCGGGTTGCGTGTCTCGTTGTTGATGAGTTTCAGGATACAAATCCTCTCCAGTTTTCACTGCTCTGGTCTCTGAAAAAAACTGTTCCGACAATTGTGGTCGGTGACATGAAGCAGGCAATCATGGGATTCCAGAACGCTGACGCACGACTGCTTCATGAGCTTTGCAAGCAGAACCCGCTCTGCACTGACCCCAGAAAAGAGAACTACCGTTCATCCCCTGCCCTGATGACATGGATCAACAGTATCGGCAGAGAGATGTTTGACGGTTATACGGAGCTGGCCCCTAAAGCCCAGTTTACAAGCAGCATTACCGATGCTCTCGAAGTGCTTGATGCAAGGGTAACGCTTGGTAAGGAAGCGTGTGCTTCATATACGGTCAATAGAGTTGTTGAACTCCTGCATGGAGAAGAAGAGCAGAAAATCTGGGATAAAGATCAAAAAGCATATCGCCGACTCCGCGGGGGTGATATTGCAATTATCTGCTATACCAACAAGCGGCTGCTCTTTTATGCGGATGCTCTGCGCAAGGCAGGACTCCGATGCCGGCTGGAAGAGGAGGATTGGTTTGAGTCCAGAATAATACAGTATGCATGGTATGCGCTCAGTTATGTTGCTGACCCTGAAGACCGCCATGCGGCACTCTATCTTTACGTTACTGAAACAGGCCGGCATACGCTGCAGGCGGGACTGGCTGAGCTGATTGAGGGGCACAAGCTGCAAGATGCACTGCTTGATGCTCTCGATGCGGTGGCTGCTGGAGCCCCAGACCGGACAGTTGATGCCGTACTGCAGGATATTGTAGTGAAGCTTGATTTGTATGGCATAATTGCGGAGTGGGAGGATGGCGTGCAGGCTCGGGCCAACTTGCTTCGCCTGCAGGCTGAGTGTCAGGAGTTTATGCGTGGAAACCGTGATGCCATGGCTTGCGGCGGGTATTATGGTTCTGACAGTAAAACCTTTCTCGGTTGGATTAAGGGTAAGGTTGATCGGGACAAGGAGGGCAATAAACAGCCTGAAGCCTCAGTGATTGATGATGATGCTGTGCAGCTGATGACCTGGCATAAATCGAAAGGAAGGGAGTGGCCGGTGGTTGCCGTCTGCGGTTTGGATGAGGGGGAATTTCCTCGACTTGAGGCAACTCGTGTGGATTATACGGACTTCAGTGATCTCGAGAATATACTTGAACATGCCACTGCGGAAATCTATCCGAAATTCAAGGCGAGTGAGACTAATGATAAGTTTAAAGCGGCTCTTATCCCTGAATCAAGGGAGAGTTCAAAAAGAGTGCTCTATGTGGCTTTGACAAGGGCACGGGAAAAGCTGATCCTTGAATGGCCAGCATATCTTGAGGAAAAAAAGGATAGCGGCACCTATTGGACAGAGCTTAAAACCTCGGCAAAGATAACGCTTGATGGTGCCAGCATGGTGGTCGGAAAAGAGGCACTGCCCTGCAGAATCAGCTCAATCCTTACCAATGAGGTAAAAGAGGTTGCAGCCAAAGAGAGAATCAGCACGTTGCCGGTATATGGGCGGCGGGCGATAGGGAAAAAGCCACTGCCGATTGATCTTACGCCGGAAGCAATAACGCCTTCGTCGCTGCATAATGAAGCTGCTCAAACACCGGGCAAACGCAAGGATGAGAAATACGGCGATGTGCTTGCGCTTGACATTGCAGGTGTTGATCCGATGAGGAAAGGAACGATAGTGCACAGGGCTTTTGAGATTCTTTCAGGGCACCCTGAGCGGGCTGGAATGCTTTCGGATGCTGCAGAGGTTGCTCTGGCTCCTGAGCAAGCGGCAGGCATTGCTGCTGCGGTTGCCGCTTTTGACACCTGGCTTCAGGCTACCTGCAAACCACAGGCAATACAGGCTGAAGTGCCGCTCTTGACGCTTGACACAAAAGGAACTATTGTCTCGGGATTTGCTGATATGATTCTTGAAACGGAAGATGGGCTTTGGGTTATTGACCACAAATCAGACCAGGTGCCTACCGATCAATTGAGGGATGAGAGGTTCAACATCTACTTCCCCCAGCTCGAGAGTTACGCTGATGCGCTTGGAAATGCTCGAAAGGATAAGCCGGTGAGGGGCATTATCCTGAACTGGGTGAGTTTTGGGATGGTGAGTGTGATGGAGATGCCTTGAATTTCGGAGAAGGGTTTTGGAGACTAAAAGGATGCTAACATAAACATGAGGTTCAATATGGCTATTGGCAATGCGGTTCAGCGGGGTTCGTCCATTTACGTGTATAATGAAAAAGGGTTGCAGATATGCACTGTTCCTGCTGGCTCGGGGCAAAATGACGGACTGAAAGGATACACTTCATCGACACTGAATGTGCAGCGGGGCGGGACAATCTATACCTATGATGAGAAAGGGATGCAAATCAGCACAACACCAGCGTCCCGCTAAGAACCCTGGCTGTGGGTTTGGTAATGCAAGGGCAACCATGAAACGTCATGAAAGTCGGTTTAAGAGTACCATCGCTGAAAAAGCGCATTGCTGCACGCACTTCGTGGAAACGATATGCCCGGCAGAATCTTGGGCTGAAGGCACCGAAAGGTTATGGCTGGATTACCAATCCGAAGAAAGCGCTTTATAATCGGGTTTATTACCGGACGACCAAGGGATGCTCTGGAGCCGTTATTATCATTTTAACAGTTTTTAGTCTATTCTTTATCAGCTTTTTCCGGGCAGGAGCTGGGCCTTTTTAAGAAACCTGGAAATCACTATTAACTCTTCGGTTATGGAAACATCATTCTCAGGTGTGGTAAACTACGGCGAAAAATTTGGTGGAGGAATTGTCTTTTATCTGGATGACAGCAAAAAGCATGGGCTTGTTGCTGCCATCGAGGATATATTTATTCATTACTCTGATCGCTGGGATAAAAAAAATATGCCGGTCTATACCGATGGAGTACTGGTCAGAATTTAGAATTTATCCATAACCGATACTGATTTCGCATGGAAGGATCTTTCCGATACAAGCACCGCAATAGGAATTGTGAAAGAACCAGCCTCTGCAGCCTGCAGCCGCTATTGTCGCTTATTTTCCCGAAGATCAACAAGGCATGTACCGACCCACACTCAACTCATTTAAACTCAAGTTCATCAATACTGGTAAATTGAACATCAATTTCTTCGCCTCTATACAATGGTGCGATATTGCCATTTTCTTCAGCTCGAGGATCGAATGACTCCGACAAGCTTGTGAAAAGTACGGAGGCAAAATATCCGATACGACCAGCATGTTCATATACTTTCTGAATTTCCAAGAGATTAACTGGTTTTTCAGCTTTTTTCAAGGGGTATCGTATCGCACGAACAAGCATCCACTTCGGGCCGCTTTTGGTAACAAACCAGAAAGAAGGATCAGCATCAGGGTTACTTTGCCATCTTGTCACCTCGAAGTTTGCATCTTTTATTTTTTCCATTACAAGCCTTAAAGCAATGTCATGAAGCTCCCAATCCGTCATTTCGATCAGGGCATCACTTTGCAAGTCAAAAGGATTAACAGGCATACGTGTTTGAGCGTCCAGAAGACCCCAGCCCTTTTCTGCAGGAGCCCACTCCCCCAAACTCTTACGCATAGGCATGACAAAAGCATGACCCTGACAGCGATTGGCTACCAGATATAGCCCTTTTGTAGTACTGGTTTCTTCGAGCTTATGGTCAACATCCTCCAATTTTATAAAAAACAGCTGATTACCCAAATAGAAGGACATGTGCTCAAGAAAAGGCGGTTTTGGATATGATTTAAACCACTTAAGCTCACCCGCCACCTGATTTTGAAGATGCTTTGCTGCCGCATTATAACAGCATTCAAAATCTACAGATACCTCCACCAGATCAATTCCTAACATGCCACCTCCATGAGTTATTCGTTAAAACTAGATTCGATGCATCTAAAATAGCGATAGGCTTTCTACCATCTGAACCCTTACATCCTCATACAACTTGTCGGTTGCAAGCAATTCATGCTTTATCATCTCCCTGAGTTCCTGTGGCTCGAGGACTTCGGCTTCGCTGCCGTAGCGCATGACCCAGCGTTTGACGGCATCGAGGGCTCCGACCTGCATTTTCAGAATGAGCGAGCCATCTTTAAACTCTTCAATCTTCTGGCTCGGGTGCCACTGGTGCTCCCTTATCCATTGTGACTGGAATGGTGAAAACCGGATGGCAACATTGCTTGTCTGAGTATCGTGGATCTGGTCGAATGTCTCGGCAATGTAGGTCCTAAACTGAGCTATTCGAAAAACTGCACCCCGTCCAAGGACTGAAATACAGAACCGAAAAGGCAAAAAAGCAAAATTAAAGTTTAACAGCCCTCATAATCTGGATTTTATACCAAAAAAAGATTATTTCAGAACAAATCC
>CAIXLG010000139.1 GCA_903920215.1 uncultured Chlorobiaceae bacterium | reverse complement strand
TGGCCGGAGAGCGTCCTGATGCAGTTGCCGGTCTCTGAATCCCACACCTTCAGGGTATTGTCATCAGAGCCGGAGACGATGAACTTGTTGTCGTGGCTGATGGCGCATGAATTGACCCCTCCCGAATGGCCGGAGAGCGTCCTGATGCAGTTGCCGGTCTCTGAATCCCACACCTTCAGGGTATTGTCATCAGAGCCGGAGACGATGAACTTGTTGTCGTGGCTGATGGCGCATGAAGAGACCCCTCCCGAATGGCCGGTATATGAATCTATAGTAAAAGTCTCTGGCAAGGGTGTGTTTTCTGTCCCAGTGCAGCGGGCTATTGCGGTTTCAGTTGTAGCTTTGAAGTTTTTCCTGCCAGTAAGCTTGCTGGCAACAAAAGAGGCAAGCCTGAGATTGGTTGCCTGCCATTCGGTATCCTGCAGGTTGGAGCTACGCCAGATTGACCCAGCTGCTTCCGCCTCAGAAAAGTCAACACCAGTTGCATTACATAAAAGAAATTCTGCATTGATGAGATAGCTTTTTTTGAATGAAGACCCATCAAGTATTGTCCCCTCAAACTGTGTTCCCCTTAGCGTTGCAGAGTCGAAACAGGCCTTGCCAAGATTCAGGTTGCCAAATTTCCACCCTGAAAGTTTCGCATGTTCAAGGTGAACAGTGCGGGGGGTTGGTTGCTTCATACCTCTTTCATGCAGTTTCATCCAGAGGGCAAGAGTGAGTTCCGACAGCTCTTTCTGGTAACTGCTCTCCAGGATGCGCTCAATAACCTTGATGGATCTGCCGAGCAGCCGTTCATCAAGAGCGAGCATTTCTGCGGCGAAGTTCAACGTCTCGTTTGAGGGCAGAGGAATTGCAAGCGTATCATCCTGCCGCTCCGGTGATGAGAGGGCATCAAGCAGGTAGCCAGCAAGAAAATACTCCTGCAGTGAAGTGTGGGCAAAAGAGAACTCCTGATTCTCTTCGCGGATAATAAAGGTTGCCGTGCGGAGATCCTTTTTCAGGGTTTCGCGGTTCATGTTGCTGTATGCATCCTTGATGACAGGGTGGTGAAAGAGCCATGTGTCGAGCCATTCTTCCAGCTCTTCCGCACTTAGACCCTCTCCGCTTCGCCTTTGCACCTCAAAGGCTAGCGCCTTCATCAGTCTCTTTTTATGCGATACACTGAACTCATGTTTGCCTTCGTCTCTGCGGAGCCAGTTTTCAATGGTCAGCTCGTAGAGCCTTGCCGTGTTTATGGCTTTCCCCTCTTTTTGCAGCCGTTCAAGATCAGGGATGAACTCGGTAATCAATGTGAGTGCATAGGGTCTTCCGGCAAGCTCCTTGAGGTTGTGTACCTCTTCAAACAATCCGATGATTTTCTCAATCTCTTCTTCGTCGCTGCCAACATTTTTTTGGAGGTACTCCCTTATCTGGCTGTCATCAAACGGAAGCAGGGTGCATGAGCTATACTCGGAGGAAGAGCGGCCTTCACGATCCCTTCCGAGAAAAAGACTGTTCTGTTCGAAGATATCCCTAAAGTAATGGGTACGGCAGCTTATCAGCACTTTTCCCTGAAAATCCTCATCCTTTTTATCCCTGATCTCCCTGATACTCCAGAGTTCCGCGACAAACCGGCTGGTCTCTTCAGGCGTGAAATGCACGGTTTTTTCATCAAGGCCGTCATAGATGATCATGGCCTTGTTTTGACGCACCAACGAAATGATGTCCTGGGGAGTTACAATGGAGCGGTCAAGCGGGTCTTTAGTGTTTTCAATCGCGTCCTGCAGAATATCGGTCAGTTTCGGGCTCTTCTTTTCCGGCCCTACACGGGTTGCTACCATCCGTAAATCGATATAGATACAAAGCGGGCAGCTATCGGGTTCCTTCTCATGCAGGGAGATAAGCTCTCTGGTGAGCATTCTGCAAGTAAAGGTTTTCCCGGTTCCGAAATCACCAAGCAGGGCAAAGTATGGCACATCTGAATCAAGAACCCAGCTTTTAATGTAGTCAAGAGCAATAACGGTATCGCCTCTCCTGTTGTCATCCGGGTTGTGAGAGATTTGAGAGAGAATTCCATCTCCAGTGACAAACTTTTCGTGTTTGTAGTTTGGTGCCAAGTATTTCAGGAGTCTATCGGGAAGGCTATTGAGTGAATCACAACCGATATGCCCACTCTCTTCTTTCAGTTTAGCTGTGATGCGTTCTTTTCTTACCCGGTTTTCAATGTTCGTCGCAAGTTCGTTAATAAAGCGAGTGCGATTGTTCTCTCTTACCTCATTGAATGAACGGTTACCGTTAAAAAAGAATATCTGTTTTTCGCTCAGTCCTTTCAGGTTCTGGTTTTTCAGGTCAAGAATATCAAGAGCAACAGGGAGGCATTTGTCAAGGAGGTTCGGCAGTTCATGCTCTTCAATGTAGTCGCCGCAAAAAAAGCTTGTTGAGAGCAGGAGCAAACCAAAATCACAACGGGTGATCATCTCCTGAATTTCATCGTGCCATCTCTTGCCAATAAGGATATCCCTGTCAGAAGAGAAGGAGAAACGGAACTCTTTTGATGTTTTCAGTCGTGCTCTGATTTTCTCAAAAAAACTCTCCTTGACTGCGCTGTCATCATGCGCATAGGAGAAGAAAAGATGTACTCCCGGCTTGTTATCGTCAACGTTGCCTGGTTCGGGCAGTTCTGCTTTGATCTCCACCGCCTCTTCCGAACGGTAACCGGTTATCTCCGAGTAACCTCGTTTCAAGGCGTTTTCCACATTCTCCTCTTTCCGGGTTTGTCCGATCGACCTGCCTTTGCTCTCTTGGATGGTAATAGTGGCTGAAGCGAGCGTGTCGCTGTTTTTACTATTGACCCAGAGTGCAAAAATCGGATCGGTAAGTCGGTAAACGCCTTCGGAATCCTTTTCGATGTAGTCAAGTGATTCGAGTTTTTTCAGGGCATTCTGGATACTGCTCAGTGTACGCAAGCGGTGTTTTTGCTGATAGTCAGAAGAAAACAGGCTTTCGGTTGGCTCTGCTGCCAAAGCTTTGAGCAGTGGCTTTTGACCTGGAGCCAATGCCTTTTCCATTCCGGTAAAGTTGGTATCCTCTTCAGCTAGCATTTTCCTCATAGCGGCCTGAAGGTTGTCGGGAAGGATATCCTCATTCTGGCTTACCTGAAAGAGGGCATAGGAGAGCCTCTGGATATAGTATGGATAGCCCTCGGTGACTCTGGCTATCTCATTGGCGATTTCAACCGGGCACTCTTTGCCGCTAACCTTGAATTGTCGTTGGATAAAGTCTGCTCCGTCCCCTCTATCAAGAGCGGGAAGTTCAAGATTGATGCAGCTCTTGTAGAAAGGACGATCTTTCTGGTTAAACATATCGAGCAGCATTCGCCTTCTGCTGCCGAGAAAAAACCAGGAGCAGTTCGATTGTTGCTGGATATGTTTGCGAAGGAGCGCCTCAATCTTGTCGCCATCTCGAAAAGCGGTGATCTCCTGAAACTCATCGATAACAATATTGAATTGGTCATGCTTGTCCTGAAGGAGCTTGTCAAAAGATTCCATCGTCTCCTCAAGCAGTGAAATTCCGGTTTTCCTGGAGACAGGTTGAACCGTCATTGAAACACCGCCTGTCGCAGAAGGGTCAGGGGAAAATACCGGACGCCAGTTTTTAATGATTCCTGTTACTTTTCTGAGCACGGACTCTTCTTTTGAAAGAGAGCTGTAAATACCCCGTGCAATCATGGAGGCGACATCCTCGCTGCTTGATGCATCGGATATGTCGATATAGATCGTTATGAGCCCCAGTCCTTCAAGCTTGTTCTGAACCCTTTTTACAAGCGAGGTTTTGCCATAACGCCTTGGCGAATAGAGGACGACGTTACTGTTTGCCTTTGCGTGAGAGATCAACTCAAATAGCTCGTGCTCCCTGCCGCAAAATGGGGCGTCAATCGGCAAAACTCTGAGGTAGAAAGGATTGTCAGGCATGCGAGTTTGTTATGTGGTTATCATTACATAATTATCATGATATAATAATAATGAAGTGAAGTAGAAATAGCAAGTTATTTATTGGTGTTAAATGGATCATGGCCATTTCATAGCCCATAGCGGATTCTTTTAAGGGGTTTAGTTAAAAAGAGGGAAAGCAAGTTGATCTGTGAGCGGTTTATGCGACAATGTTAGCTTTTTCTACTCGCAAAATTTGTTGTATAACAAGCTTTATGTAAAGCTGATAGGCTGCGAGGGATTGTTTGTTAATCGAAAGTGCTTGATAACATGGAGGATGAGACGTGAGTTTTATCAGAAACTCGGTTGGCACGGAAGGGAAAGTATCGTAAACTTTAGAGGTAAGATTTCAGACTATTCAGACTGATTTACACTGAACCCCCTTATCTCTAATAAGAAAATGGCATACGAATTTGACGGGAAAAAATACGAGCAGGCATCATCGCATCAAAAAGAATGGGGCACCAAGCTTATTTCTGAACTTGAACTCAAGGGAACTGAAAGCGTTCTTGATCTCGGCTGTGGTGACGGAAGTCTTTCTGTGCAGATTGCAGAGCTTTTGCCCAAAGGGAGTGTATTGGGGATTGATGCATCACAGGGAATGATTGATGCTGCTCTTCCAAAAGCTAAGGAAAACCTGCACTTTCGCCGGTTAGATATTAACGATCTGGATCTTGTCGAGCAATTCGACGTTGTTTTTTCAAACGCGACTCTTCATTGGGTTAAGGATCATGCCAAACTCTTTCAAAACGTTCGTCGCGCTCTGCGTCCAAACGGCATGGTTCGTTTTAACTTTGCAGGTGATGGCAACTGCGTCAACTTCTTTTCAGATAAAAGGAAGCTATGACCCTGGCACCATATGCCGGATATTTTTCAGATTTCCAGTGGCCATGGTATATGCCCGCTGTTAACGACTATTTGGCTTTAGCCGAATCTGGCGGTTTCCGGAGTGTTAACGTTTGGGGAGAGAAGGCCGATCGTTATTTTCCCGATATCGATACCATGATCAGATGGATCGATCAACCAAATCTTGTCCCCCTGCTTCCCTTTATTCCTGAAGCAAAAAGATCAGGATTTCGCGATCTTGTTATTCAGGGGATGATTGAGGAAACCCTTCAGCCTGACGGAAGTTGCTTCGAGACCTTTCGACGCATCAACCTATATGGGGTCGCTTCAGGAAACGGATTTTAAAGCCAGATAAGCGTTTTATATCGGTATAGATTCTTTCATACAAAAGCTTATCTGGTGCCTCACAGTATTATTTAATATTAAGTTAACGCAAAACCTTTCGATCCCGAGGTGACCACTAACGTATTATATTAAAATGTTTTGTGATATTATTGCAGAGCGCCTGAAGTAACAGTGCCGTGGTTAAGACACGATTGGGCCGACCGTTGCCATCCTGAAACGGAAATATCATCTGAGCTGCAAGAAAAAAGTCTGCACAGCTGAATGATTTTTGAAAGAAAGATCAAAGGGGATGCGTAGTAATTAATAGGAAGCAGAATAATCTGTCTTCAGGTAACTAAAAAACTCAATCTACTGACACAAATGAAAAAGAATCTGATCGCCGGTATTATCGTTTCACTTGCAATGACCGGAATTTTTGGTGGCGTTTCTTTCGCCGCTGACAAAAAGGCAGAAGTGAAGACTGAAGCAAGAATCGAAGCAAAAGCCGAAAAGAACGCTGAGATCAAAGAAGAGATCAAAGCTGATAAGAAGGCTGAGAAGAAAGCTCGCCATGAGGCAAAGAAAGCAAGACACAAAGCAAGACACGAAGCAAAAAAGGCAAGACACGAAGCCAAGAAAGCAAGACACGAAGCAAGACATGCAGAGAAAAGAGCTGAAAAAAGGGCTGAAGCTAAAGCAGAAGCTGGTAAATAAGGTTGGGACGACTAAAGAATATTGATGGCTTTTGATGCAAATGATGATGCTTTTATGATATAAACTCTCATCAGTATTTTATGGATACAAGAAAAGCTCCTTCTTACGCAGGGGCTTTTTTTGTTAGTGCGCCAAGCAAGGTAGCACGACCGGAAGCGGAATTTGAATCCGCTATTTCTGGCGAAACGGGATGAATTGGCCAACAACAGGAGGCGGAAATGAGAATAAAAAACCAACATTCTGCAGGTATTTTTTTACTATTGCATTAATTGTGAGGAGACATTATCAAGCTGACTCTTTTATTAAAGAACATCATCAGCCTGTTTTGTTCCCTTAATCTCCTTCAGGTATTCACTGAAGGTTTCTCCGTATGTATGTGGACACGGATTCGATCCATTTTGATA
>CAIXLG010000138.1 GCA_903920215.1 uncultured Chlorobiaceae bacterium | reverse complement strand
GGTCATTGAGGTGCTTTCCCAGCAACTGAGTGCTCAATATGGCTCTGGTTTTTCTTTGACCAATGTCAAATATTTCAGGCAGCTCTATCAGGCTTGGCCGGATCGACTCTTCATTCAGCACCCGTTTGTTGTTGAATTGGCGGAGCAACCAAAAAGCCACCCGTCGGGTGGCCAATTCCCTTCAGGTTTTTCCTCGCAACTTTCATGGTCGCACTACCGAGCTTTGATGCGAGTCTCGAAACCTCCGTTCGAGAATTATATTTGCTTTATTGTCATGATGAGTGAGTGCAACTACTGGTTGCACAAATCGGCTGGACTCATAATCTGATTATTCTTCAGCACTGTATTATGCGTATATTTCGAAAAACAGATAAATTAAACGAATAATTAACGTTATCTCCTGAAAAGTTTATTCACGAACTCTGCCATGATTCACAGTATCAAACTGGATAATCTGCTCTCATTTGCTTCCGGCAGCCCTGCTCTGGAGTTAAAAAACCTCAATGTGCTGATCGGTACGAATGGCTCCGGTAAATCAAATCTGATTGAAGCACTTGCTCTTGTGAGAGCCACACCACGCACAACATCAAACGATGATTTTCAAAGGATCATAAGCCGTGGAGGAACAATCAGTGAGTGGATCTGGAAAGGAGATGCGAGTAATCCTGCCACAATAGAACTTGTCCTTGATATCCCTTCCTCTAGACTTTCAAATCATAAACAGCCTCTTCGCCACTTCTTTTCATTCAAAGGAGAACAGCAGAGAGTAATATTCGAAGACGAAATAATAGAAAATAAAGCGGTCTATCCTGGTCAGCCCTTAGTACAATACTTTTATTACCGCTGTTATAAAGGAAATCCGCTCATAAACTCAGCAATTGGAGGAGAAAGGAAACTGACACGGGCCAGTGTAAGCGAAGAGTTATCCATTCTTGCCCAGCTCAGAGACCCGGATCAATACCCTGAAATAACTTACTTGGCTGAGCTGTATGAACAATTCCGATTTTATCGAGAATGGAGTTTCGGAAGAGATACTGTTTTTCGCAATCCCCAAAGAGCAGACTTGCGCAATGATCGCCTTGAAGAGGACTTTTCCAATTTAGGTTTGTTTCTGAACCGCCTGAAAACACATAAGCCGAAAGCAAAAACATGTATCCTGAACGGATTAAAGGAGCTCTATAAAGGAGTGGATGACTTCAATGTCAATGTTGAAGGTGGAACAGTGCAGGTTTTCTTTACTGAAGGTGAGTTCACCATTCCTGCAACAAGGCTTTCGGATGGCACCCTCCGATATTTATGCCTGTTGGCACTGTTGTGTGATCCAGATCCGCCAAAGCTACTCTGTATTGAGGAACCTGAATTGGGACTGCACCCCGATATTCTCCCAAAACTTGCCGATTTGCTTATAGATGCGTCGCAAAGAACACAAATTATCGTTACAACCCACTCTGATATCTTGGTCGATGCCATGACCGAAACGCCAGAGAGCGTTGTCGTTTGTGAGAAAAAAGAGGGGAAAACAAGCATGTCTCGCCTTGATAAGGATGACTTGGCAGTCTGGCTTGATCGATACCGTTTAGGCCAACTTTGGACACGAGGAGAGATAGGTGGAACCCGGTGGTAAAAGCAGTTATTTATCTGGAAGGCGGTGGAGAGTCTAAAGAGTTGCACACCCGCTGCAGGGAAGGCTTTCACAAACTACTTGAACAAAATGGATTTAATGGAAAAATGCCGCGCTTGGTTGCTTCCGGAAGCAGAAATTCTGCGTTCAGTGACTTTAAGGCGGCGTATCAAAGCAAAAGCCATACGTTTGTTGCGTTGTGGATTGACAGCGAAGATCCGGTTGCGGATATCGAAAAAACATGGGCGCATCTTAAACAACGTGATGGATGGGAAAAACCTGAGAAAAGTTCAGATGAGCAAGTGCTCTTTATGACAACCTGCATGGAAACGCTGATTGCAACCGACAGGGATACACTGAAGGCCTGTTTTAAAAAAATCTTCAGGAATCAGCATTACCTCCACTGAATAATCTGGAAAGCAAGAGCCGGAAAGAGCTGTTTGACATCCTTAAACATGCAACACGAAGCTGTCCCTCTCAATATGAAAAAGGGAAAAAATCCTTTGAACTTCTCGGTTTGCTGGATGCAAAAACATTGCGGCAACATCTTCCAAGTGTTGAGAGGACTTGGCGCATTCTTGAGAAAAACCTTTAATCAACGGCATCTTTCCATAACCGTGCGCCAAGTTTCCGTTTCGGAATTCAAATAGACTATGACGAGCCAAATGAAATTCAAGTTCAAAGTCCAGTCATATCAAACCAATGCGGTTGACTCTGTTGCAGACTGTTTTGCCGGGCAGATTAGCTCACTTCACAACACCTATACAATCGATCCTGGTAAAGCGCATATTCCACTGGAATTTACGGGGTTTAAAAATGCTGATATTCTCCTGACCGAGTCACAGCTGAAAGAGAACGTTCACGAAGTTCAGCTGCGCCAAAACCTTCCATTGTCTGAGGTATTGATTTCGAGCGCCAAGTGCCCAGTAAACCTTGATATAGAAATGGAAACCGGTACAGGTAAAACGTACTGCTATATCAAAACCATCTTTGAGCTGAACAAGCTGTATGGGTGGAGCAAGTTTATCATTGTGGTTCCGAGTATCGCTATTCGAGAAGGCGTCTATAAATCACTGGAGATCACGG
>CAIXLG010000137.1 GCA_903920215.1 uncultured Chlorobiaceae bacterium | reverse complement strand
CCATGTACGCACGTCCCCGTTTTACCCACAGAGCAATGGGAAGCTGGAGCGCTATCACAAGACCATTAAAAGTGATTGTATTCGTCCAAAGGTAGCTCTCTCAGTAGAAGAAGCCAGAAATCAGATTGTTGAGTATATCCGATACTACAACGATGAACGCTTGCACAGTGCAATTGGTTATATTGCTCCCAAAGACAAAATGGAGGGCTTTGACAAACAGATTTTCACAGAACGCGATCAAAAACTTGAGGTAGCCAGAGAGGCTCGCAAACAAAAAAGATTGGAAATGAGACTTCGTCCCAATTCCCAACAGATTTCGACAACTTCAGCTAACTTTAACTCGCTAACTCAAAAGGACAATTCCTCCATTTCCATCTGAGGCAAAACAATATCAGCTAGTCCATCGGAGGGTGTGTGACATTTCCAGTTATTGTGTCGGTAATCTTGGCATTGCCGTTACCTATTGACTGGATATTTCAGAGACTCTGGATTCTTGAAATCACAAATACCCAGCTATTTTTACAGGTATTCTTTTTGGTTTTTCATTGGCCCCTTTGGGGTTCATACTTGCATTGTGATGTCGGCGCAGGTATGGTAGTAAAGCATGCTTTAAACTGTGTTTCATTTTTAAACGATGTGGATATTTTGTAAATAGTTATTCGTTTCTACGTGATACTCCCTGCTCTCCTTTTTTTGTTAGTAAATCTTAAAACAGGGTTTTTGTCCCGCTGGTCTACTCATATTACCATGACCTGAGTTTAAATTCCTCAAGCCGTTTATAAACGCACTGCTTTTTGTTTAACGCATTATCGTAGGTCTGAATAAAACCACTTCATATGGATATCAAAGAGTTCTTGCAGATTGCGTTCACTATTGCCGGTATTAAAGCCCCCTGGATTTCATGGGGAGCCGCACTAGTGGTAATTATATGGCCAGCTTACGACATCATAAAGCTTTATCGTTTAAAAAATAAAAATAAGAGAGCTGTCTTAGGGGGTATTAAAACAATCAATGACCTTATTGGAAAGTTTTCGATCCGAGGGAGTCAGGGTCGTGATGCTCAAGTTATAGGCTACTTGGATAAAATGTTTGATGACAACCCCACCCTATCTTTTCCGTGGCGGTCTTTCAAAACGAAATTGATTCGCAGGGAGAGTAAAGGCGAAACAGAAGAGCGTCATGATCAAGATCAAGTATGGTCATCTTGTTCTGCGGTTAGCGTATATAGTGAACAACTTTCATTTGGTAGAGGCTTTAACAAGCAACGGTTCGTTGCCATGCCTGGAATACTTACAGGAATAGGCCTCTTGTTTACTTTTTTAGCCATTCTCATTGGCTTGTTAGATGTCAAAATCCTTGATAATAAAGTACATGGTTTAGAGGGGCTTATCGGAGGACTTTCGGGAAAGTTTATCTCTTCAATTGCGGCTCTTTTTGCGGCCACCATTTTTTTGCTCTTTGAAAAACGTGTGTTTTATAAAATGAACACTTACAGGCTTTCTTTCATAGATGCCTTGGATGAGCTTATCCCTGTCCGCTCAGATGCTTATTTCCTTAATGAACTATGTCAGACAATGAATAGTCAGAATGCTGCATTTAGGACGTTTAATTCTGATTTATCGGTTGGTCTGAGAAATAATATCAGCGAAAGTATGAGCCCAATACTTGAGAAAGTTGTAGTTGCTATTGATCAACTTAAGGAGTTAACACGGGGGTCACAGGCTGAACTCTTGACTGTTCTTAATAATGCCAAAGAGTCAGAGCATGGCGTTATGACCGGCAAGATTGAAGAGTTGCTAACTGACTTAAAGGATTCCCTCTCTTTTACGATCAAGGAAATGAGCAAGGAGTTTAATAAATCATTGACAGGCAGCGCTCAGGATCAGTTTAACGATATTGTGAAAAGTATTGGGGATACGGCGGCAATACTCAGTGGAATGAATACCCAGTTTACCGGTACGCAGGAAGCTCTCACTGAACTTATTAATCTATCCAAAGTTTCGACTAAGGACCAACTTGCCGAAGGTTCTACAGAGCTTAAAAAAATGGTTAATAATCTTGATGGTTTCATGTTAACAATAGAAGCAAGATTTGCTGTATTGAGTGATGCCATGAAACAATCTATTGAAGGTTCTGCCGAAAAATCAACACAGGCTGCCGATGGTATAATGGCAAAAGTCGGTGACCTTAACCAGCAAAGTGTTGAGAAATTTATGGAAGTCTTGAGTAAACATGAAGGCCAGTTGGATAGAGTGGATCAACTCAAAGTGAGCTTGAAATCTGCCGTTGAAGAGTTTGCTACTTATGTCACAGGTTACAATGAGATTAACTCCGGGATGAGGTACGTTGCTGAAGATGTTAAAATTGCCATGAACTCACTCTCTGCCTCTGTTCAAAAGATGAAGGAGAGTCAAGACTCCATTAAGGAGGTCGCCGTACTGGCGGCTTCACAGGTCGAGGAATTGAACACGTCTCAAGAACTACAGGTTGAAACATGGAAGAATATTGAAACTTCAATGGAAAGTTATCGTGATGTTTTTCGAGAGGTTGAAACAAGTGCATCTCATGTCCTTTCGGATATTAATCTCCATCTTCAGCAGTTTTCAAGCGCTACGCAAGATCATTTTAATAAGACGGTTACTGTTGCAAATGACCATGTAACTAATGCTGTTGGCCAGCTTGGTGCGGCAATAGAGGAATTAAGTGAAAAGCTTGAGGAATTGGGTGATGTGGCAGAGGAAATCAGTAGCATAAAAAAGAAGCTGACTAAATAGGTGTGACTATGGAGGAAGAAACGAATTCTGGGATTGCAAATTCATTTACGGATTTGATGACATCACTTGCGGTCATATTTATTTTGCTTTTATGCACTTTTATGAATAATGCATTTGAGGAGAGCCAGAATACTAGGTCGATGATTTTAAGTAAATTACAGCTGCAGCTTAAAGAATACGTTGCTCAGGGTGTTAGAGTAGAATCTGATCCGAATGATCCTTTGGCTTTACTTATCCTGGTCCCTGAAGGGCTTCTTGAATTTGCGGTCGATCGTTTTGAAATACCAACTCATGGGAGGGACTTTCTTGTGGGATTTATTCCAAAACTTACTGATACCATATATAATAAAGAGTTCCGAAATGATATAGGTTCTGTTGTTGTTGAAGGTCATACCGATGCGAGCGGATCTGATACCCATAATCTTCAGCTTAGCCAAAGCAGGTCAATGGCGGTTGTAAGTGAATCAATAAATATCATGGAGAGTCAGGTTGTTGAACAACATCATGAAAAGATCGACTACTTTCTTCGGGTATTGTCAGCCAGCGGGAGAGGTAAACAAGATTTGATTATGGTTGATGGCAAAGTAGACTCCGACAAGAGCCGGCGGGTAGTATTTAAAATCAGGGTGCGGTCATTTGAAGAAAAGAAAATTCAAAAGCAGTTAACCAATGCTTGAACTAGAAATTGCTTTAGATGATCTGAAGGTCTGGCCGAGGAAAATTGAAAACCTTGT
>CAIXLG010000136.1 GCA_903920215.1 uncultured Chlorobiaceae bacterium | reverse complement strand
TTCATGGCAGCTATCAATGTGGGGTTAGTTCCCGACAAGTACCAAATATCAACCTTGAAAGTTCATGTTAACTTATTAAATCTTAAAAAGATATGTCGGTCAGCAATAAATAGAGGTGCCCTAAATAAGTAAGACGTATTATATTGTAAATAATTTATATTTATTCTCGTAATTTTTAAATGTTTGCATAAAATGCTGAAAGCAGTGCACGAACATGGAATCCTCTAACGATCATTACGACAGCCCGTGGAAAGAAGCCATTGAGCACTATTTGCCGGAGTTTATGGTCTTTTATTTCCCTGATGCTTACCACAGCATCGATTGGACAAAAGAGCATGTATTTCTCGATCAGGAATTGCGATCTGTGGTGCAGGATGCTGAGTTAGGTACCCGTTTTGTTGACAAGTTGGTCCGCGTCACTGAACTCAGTGGAGAGGAACGCTGGATATACATCCATGTGGAAGTGCAAGGCACCAGGCAGGCTGAATTTCCCCAACGGATGTTTGTCTACAACTACCGGATTTTCGACCGATACGAAAAACCGGTAGCAAGTCTGGCCGTGCTGGCCGATGAACACAAACGGTGGAAACCGACCTCTTATGGCTATGCAGCGCTTGGGTGCCGGCATACTCTGGAGTTCCCCATAGCCAAACTGACCGATTACGACGAAAAACTCGATGAACTCCTTGCTTCGGACAATGCGTTTGGTTTAATTACAGCAGCACATATCCTGACCAGACAAACCCGAAAGAAGCACCAAGAGCGCTATGAAGCCAAACTCCGTTTGATCAAAATACTCTATCAACGGCACTGGGATAAACAACGCGTCATCAACTTGCTTACAGTAGTGGATTGGTTAATGACACTTCCAACTTGGCTGGACACAAAAGTCTGGCAAGAAATGGAAACAATTGAGGAGCATAAAAGCATGAAATACATTACCAGCATAGAAAGAATCGGCATAGCAAAAGGCCGAGTAGAGGGCCGCATAGAAGGTGAGTCGAAGCTTTTGAAAAGACAACTTGAACGTCGCTTTGGCGCATTACCAGCATGGGTAACAGAGAAGTTAAGCAATGCCGCCGAATCGGCATTAGAAGCTTGGGGCGAAGCCATCCTCAACGCTTCAACACTCGAAGCCGTTTTTAACTCCGAAGCCACCCAAAAATAAAATCGACAGGGTAAAGCAAAACTCCTGGAAATCACATCATACATTCAGCGGCGTTGGATCAGTCTAATTGTTTAGACAACAATGATTAATTTTGACTGTGGGCAGGTATTCATCCGTTTTGTCAGTACTCATGCTGAATACGATACCATGGATGCAACGACAATTTAGAACAGAGTGTGCTATGGAAATTAAACCAATAAAGAGCGAGCTGGATTACAAGGATGCTCTTCATCGTATGGAGGTGATTTTTTCAGCCAAACCTGGTACAGAAGAAGGTGATGAACTCGAAATCCTTGGTATTTTGATCGAGCAGTATGAAGAAACCCATTTTCCCTTTGATCTCCCTGATCCGATAGAAGCAATAATGTTTCGCATGGATCAAATGGGCCTTAACCAGCAGGATTTGACGAGAATAATCGGCTCCAAAAGCCGGGCAAGTGAAATAATGAACCGCAAAAGACCTCTATCAATCCGTCAAATCCGAACACTCCACAAAACTCTCAACATCCCTGCAGAAGTCCTGCTCAAAGAGTATTGAGACTTTCACAGACGGCCTGCGAATGAAAATTTATGTTTGTGATAACGTTCATGATTAACTGTATTTATGACAGTTAAAAGTGTGATATGGAAATTAGTGCACAAATTACCAACTGAAACCCACTGTTATTGATCTTCCGTAGGGAGGCAACCAAAACCCCAGACCTCATTTTTCTCCCTTGAACAGTGCATAACCCAACTTCCCCTGCAATACGGTACGGTAAAACACCCGTTCATTTTTCATGACGGTAAGAACACCGTTCAGGCCGTATTTGGAAAATATCCTTTTCAGCGTTGTCAGCTTTTCAGGAATTGTCATCGTGAAAAACCAGTGTTTGACATCGCGATCCTTCCGTATTTTCCAGAACATTTCTGGCTTTGACCATTGCTCGAATTCGTAGACGATATTTTTTACACCGGCTTTTTCGAGCATGTCCCGCCACTCTTCAAAATCAAGGGGCGTAGTGCCATACCGTTCGGCAAACTCATCTTTTTCCTCTTTTGAAAGCCTGAGACGCCATGTTGATTCATGAATCAGAATCCGGCCACCCGGTTTTACCACACGGACCATCTCATGTAACACTTTCTGTGAGTCGTCAGGTATGCCAACGGCGCACTCGTTGATCGCGACATCAAAAGAATTGTCCTCGAATGGCAGGCATTGCGAATCCCCGAGCCTGAATTGCACCTTATGAGACAATCCTGCTTTTTCGGCATTGTCAGCAGCGGTTTTTACCATCTCCTCAGAAATGTCAACCCCCATTACATCGACGCCGAACTCCTTTGAATAAAATATCGATTGAGTTCCCCGGCCACTTGACACATCAAGTACTTTCAACCCCTCCCTTAACCCTGCAAACTCCGCCGTTCTTTTCGTAAGGGCAAAACCGCCCGGATGCAATGTTTCAATCCCGCCGATCTCAATGGCATCCTCCACCGTCGGCCTGTAAAGTCCTTTCCGTTTCATTTTTCCTCTCTCCCGTATTTTAACGAACAATATGTTCGAAAAAATAATAAGCATATCCAATCACCCGGTCAACAATCAATGTTTCGGAGATTGTTCATTACTGAACGAAACCGTCTGTTTTGTCAGGCAAAAAAATAGAATTTATGAGAAGAAAACGGATGGCCGTCATAACTGCCTGAACATGTCACCATTAGTTACAAAAATTGGTGTCGATCTCCCGTGATGGATCTATCTTCCCCAACCCAATCTTGTATAAGTCCCAGACTGATAAAATCGAGTGGCACTTTCAATGAATGCTTCAACGCTTCTCACTCAATTCCCAGCTTTCTTTCCCGTGCAGTGCATGTTTTTGGCTTAAGAAGCGTCAATGTAAGTGTGTGATCTACTTATAACGATGTTTAACGTCGACAAACGATGAAAAAATCTTTCAGCTGGCGAATGCTTACAAGTTTCGTCCTGTTTCTTTCTTTTATGATATTGCTCATTTCCGGAGTGATTCTCTACGTTTATCCGGGCGCAAGCGGTTCCGGGTTTGTATCGGAGATTGGTGGCCTCACAAAACCTGCATGACTGAACCAGCACATTATATTCAGCCTTATGTTTACCCTGTTTGCTCTTTACCATCTGTTTTTCATCAATTGGACTCCTTTTTTATCGTACCTGAAAACGAAAAAAACCGAAGGGTTTCGGCGTCCCGCAGAACTGCTGGTCACAGTGATTGTAACATCAGTTGTTGCAATAGGCACCTATGCCCACATGCAGCCGTTTTCGTCCATCCTGAGTACAGGCAAAGAGATTGGCGGTTCGCTGCAACGACATGAAAATGAAGCACCAGCCATAAATGTCAATGACAATGCCGCAGCAAATGTTGAACGATCCTATGGGCACGACCTCGAAGAGCATGATGACGATAAACATGCGTCAGTGCATCTTGCATCCCGCTCAGAGGAATCTGAAGAATCCGCAAGCCCGGGATTCAATGCCACTGCAGACAACAGCACTACCCAATCAGTAAACAACGGAGCCCCGGACGATGAATTACACCGCCGGACAAAGGCAAGCTGCGCTTCATGCCACTAAGAGCATTGGGGAGATGTAACTTTATTGCAGGAAGGCCTTGAGTATGTCAAACAGCACAGCAAAGCTGCCCGCCATGCTCAAGCATCTCGCCCGAACGTTTTGAGCCATCTTTTCCCTCTTCCCTCAGCACCCGTCACTCTCCTTCGCCAACTGCCGACTGCCCGACTGCCAACTGCCAACTCATCTTTCCGTCTGTTCGATGTTATACTTTTCAATCCGGTAGATAAGCGTATGTCGCGGAATTCTTAAAAATCGGGCTGCCGCAGCCTGGTTCCATGCATTGCGCTCCAATGCCTCTATAACAATCTCCCGCTCAAGTTGCTCAAGGGAGTATCCTTCGTCAGGAAGCCTTACCACTCCATTCTTCCGGGTACTTTTTTCCCTGAATTTATCCGGCAAATCACAGAACCTGATCACATCACTGCTCCGCATGATGAGCAGTCGTTCCACCGTGTTTTCAAGTTCCCGAACATTTCCCGGCCAGGAGAACATACTGAGAGCCTCAAGCGCCTCTTTATCAAAAGATATCTTGTCACTGCCATGCTTTGCCGAAAAATATTTAATCAGCAGCGGTATATCCTTGCGTCTTTCGCGGAGTGGAGGCATGTGTATGGGAATGACCGACAACCGGTAATAGAGATCTTCACGGAAAGTGCCGTCCGCAATTGCCTTCTCCATATTCAAGCTTGTTGCCGATATAACCCGTACATCAAGCTTCTCTGGTTTTGTTCCTCCTAAAGGCTCAACTTCCTTTTCCTGCAATACCCTGAGTAGTTTTGGCTGAAGCTCAAGCAGCAGTTCACCAACTTCATCAAGAAATATCGTGCCGCCGTCGGCAAGCTGAAATTTCCCGCTTTTCTGTTTTATCGCACCTGTAAAAGCCCCTTTGGTGTGGCCGAAGAGTTCACTTTCAAGAAGGTCTCGAGGAATTGCAGAACAGTTTATAGCCACAAATGGTCCGTTCCTCCGAGAACTTTTTGCATGAATGGAACGGGCAATCAGCTCTTTTCCAGTGCCCGATTCTCCTGTAATAAACACAGAAGCCTCGGTGTCGGCTACTTTGCGAACCATTGTAAAGACCCTCTCCATCTCAAGCGATGACCCGACAATGGAGCGGAAATCAGCCTTATCCCTCAACGCATCTTTCAACCGTTTGTTCTCTTCAGCCATGCCTGAGAATTGAAGCGCTTTTTTTACCGTCAGCTTGAGCGCTTCTCTATTGAACGGTTTTGTAATGTAGTCGTATGCTCCTGCCTTCATAGCCTCCACTGCAACGTCAACAGTTCCGAACGCAGTGATTATAATCACCAGTGTATCCGGTGAACTCTCCTTGATGGAATTGAGTACCTTCAAGCCATCAATGCCTGTCATTTTCATGTCGGTGACCACCAGATCAGGCCGAAGCTGCTCAAACAATCGCAATCCCTCCTCTCCTGATGCCGCCGCCTGTACTTCATATCCTTCTTCCTGCAGATTATATTCAAGCACACGCCGAAGAGAAGTATCATCGTCAATGAGCAGTATTTTTGCTTTCACCCTTTTCCTCCATGAGTTGTATCCGGTATCGGTAGTCTGACGGTGACTGTGGTGCCAAGACCATGCTCACTTTCAATCATCAGTTTGCCGTTGTGGCTTTCAATGATTTTTTTTGAAATGGCGAGTCCCAGTCCTGTTCCTTCGGGCTTTGTAGTAAAGAAGGGTTCAAAAATTTTTTCCAGCGTATCGGCCTCAATTCCCGTACCTGTATCGCGGAAACTGATCTCACAAAAACCGTTTTCAAGAACTGTTGTGGAGATGGTGACGCTTCCTCCCTTTGGTGTTGCCTGAAGGGCGTTGATAACAATGTTCAGAAAGGCTTGACGAAGTTTCTCTCCGTCAGCAATGATGACGGCCGGTAGAGGTTGCGGCTGCAGAATAAGGTTGACCTGTCGGTCTTTGGCTTCATTTGACACCAGGGTGATTATGGTATCCAGTTCTTTCGTTACCGGGCAGGGTTGCATATCAGCCTGTGGCGGGCGAGCCATGTGCAAAAAATCCCCAACCACGCGATTCAGGCGTTCGGTCTCTTTAATCTGGATTTCGATGAACTCATACTTGGGGTCACCGGGCTGGTAATCGTCTTTCAGAATTTCTGCAGTTCCGCGAATGGAACCGAGCGGATTTCGAATCTCATGGGCTAAAACAGCCGCCATCTCGCCAAGGGTAGAGAGCTTCTCAGCCCGTCTCAACTGTTCTTCAATGACGATGATCTGTTCCGATTGATGCTGCAGTTTCCGGTATGACTCCTTCAACCCTGTGGCAGTTTTTTGCAGTTCAACGCTTCTTTCCTGCTCGCGTTGCGACAAGAGACCCGTTATCCCGCCAACCGTATTGTAGATGAGTATTTCCATATATTTTTCCATCTCCATAGTCAAATGCCCGCCCCACTGGAAAAGAATATGAGGCGCATACACAATGCTGACGATTAATGAACAGCAGAGTCCTCCTCGCAATCCGAACCAGAATGCAGCCAGTATGATCGGAAGATAGTAGAGACGTTGGAAAATATCGTGCAGATAGTGTAGATGAAGGGGAGTCAGGTAGTGAAGCAAGCTGATGCCGATGATGCATCCTGCCAGGGCAAGTATTCGGGTGATAGTTGTTGTCATGGTGAATAACCCCCAAAGTCCAGTAAGCAGTCGGCATTTCAAAGCCCCATTCCCCAGTCTTCACCGCCAACGGCCAACTGTTTTCACTTTCTTCCTTAAGCACTCAGCACTCTTCTTTCACCCCTCAGCACTCAGCACTCAGCACTCAGCACTCTTCTTCACCCCTCAGCACTCAGCACTCTTCTTCACCCCTCCGTCTTGAATTCTGAAGTCGTATGGAACTCAATCTCAGGGTAGTCATCTTTTGCAATTTTCAGCATCCATTCGCTTTCTGCAAAAAATACAGGATGATCCTCCTTGTCGAGTGCAATAGCATTCCATTTGCGTCGTAAAAACTCTTCCAGCATCTCCTTGTTGTTGCTGGTAATCCAGAATGCCTTGTGAAAGCGCAGGGGAGTGAAGTCGCACTGCGCACCATATTCGTGTTCCAGACGGAACTTGATAACATCAAACTGCAACTCTCCGACAGTGCCGATGATTTTGCGGACGCCATGCTGTATAAAAAGCTGGGCAACACCCTCCTCGGTAAGCTGACGAACGCCCTTATCGAGCTGCTTTGCCTTCATTGGGTCGCGATTTTCAAGCGCTTTGAATATTTCCGGAGAAAAACTCGGGATTCCGCGGAAATGAAGCTGCTCACCCTCGGTAAGAGAGTCGCCTATTTTCAGAGACCCGTTGTCGTAAAGGCCGATAACATCTCCAGGCCATGCTTCGTCAATGACACTTTTTTCATTTGCCATAAAGTGCGTCGGGCTGGAAAAACGGATTTTCTTCTGGAGTCTGGTATGGAAATAAAATTTGTTACGCTCAAACCTTCCTGAACAGATTCTGAAAAATGCTGTGCGATCCCGGTGGTTTGGATCAAGATTGGCATGAATCTTAAATACAAATCCGGTTAACGCTTCTTCAGAAGCTTTAACCATGCGTTCAGTAGCCTCCCGTTCAATAGGACTAGGTGCTATCGTGAGAAATGTTTCAAGCAGCTCTTTGATACCGAAATTGTTGATGGCACTGCCAAAAAACACCGGTGCCAGCTCTCCGTCCCGATAAATATTTTCATCAAAAGGATCATAAACACCCTCAATCAGCGACACTGCTTCACGGAGTTTTTCGCAGAAACTTTCAGGAATCCATTTTTCAAGTTCAGGATCGTAAGGATCTTTGACCTTGATCAGGCTTTCGCTGATACGGGTGGTATTTGCTTCAAACAGGTTGAGCTCTTTATTATAAAGATTGTAGACTCCTTTAAATGTCTGACCCTGACTTATAGGCCATGTGAGTGGTCTGACTTTGATATTCAGTTTGTTCTCAAGCTCGTCAAGCAGTTCAAAAGGATTTCTGCCTTCACGGTCCATCTTGTTGATAAAGATAATAACAGGGGTGTGCCTCATACGGCAGACCTCCATAAGCTTTTCAGTCTGTTCCTCTACACCTTTGACGCAATCGACTACAAGAATGACACTGTCAACTGCAGTCAGCGTCCGATAGGTATCTTCTGCAAAGTCCTTGTGACCGGGCGTATCGAGAATATTTACCCGTTTACCGGCATATTCGAATCCCATGACCGAAGTCGCAACAGATATTCCACGCTGCTTTTCGATTTCCATAAAATCGCTGGTCGCAGTTTTTCGGATCTTGTTGCTTTTTACAGCACCGGCAGTCTGAATTGCGCCGCCAAAAAGAAGAAATTTTTCTGTCAGCGTGGTTTTCCCGGCATCAGGATGGCTGATGATTGCAAACGTTTTCCGCTTCGCCGTTTCCTTTATTAAATCCATTATTATTCTAGCTCTCTATTTCCAGTGCAAAAGCACACGCAGAGTGTTGTAAAAAATACCCTAAATTGCCAACCCTATAATCAATAAAATCCCAACCCCCCCAAACCTCTTCAACTGCCAACTGATTTCTTTCTTAACTCAGCACTCGTAACTCAGCACTCAGCACTCGTACCTCAGCACTCAGCACTCAGCACTCTATAGCTCGCCGCCAAAGATACAAAGAACAACGCTAATAAAAAGAATCTCTCTTTATCGATTGGCCGCGATGGCGGAATTCTGTATTTTTTTTACCGAGGAGTTGAAAAAATAGCTAAAAAAATCACTATAATAGGCCAGTATTTTAACAATATAAGCACTCATGTATTATGAATTTTAATCCCTGGCATGATGTTGAAATAGGCGAACATCAGCCGAGTATCGTTAATGCCATTATTGAGATATCAAAAGGCAGTAAAACAAAGTATGAGCTCGATAAAAAAACAGGAATGCTGAAGCTCGACCGTGTGCTTTTCTCCTCTATTTTTTACCCTGCAAATTACGGTTTTATTCCAAAAACCCTCGGTGATGATCACGATCCGCTTGATATTGTTGTCATCTCCCAGTGCGACATTGTTCCTATGTGCATGGTAAGGGCAAGGGTTATTGGTGTTATGCGCATGGTCGACCACGGTGAAGGCGACGACAAGATTATTGCTGTGGCTGAAGATGATATCAGTTTGAGCAATATTCACAACATCGACCAGTTGCCTCCATACTTCAATTCTGAATTGCAGCACTTTTTTGAAGAGTACAAGGCTCTCGAAGAGAAAACTGTTCTTGTAGAGGATTTCCAGAACGCTGAAATAGCCCGCCAGAGTGTTGCGCATGCGATTGAAAACTACAAAAAGGTTTATGCTTAAAGTTCAGTCAGTTGTGTGATAGAGTCATGGGTGTTTGACATATAAAAAGGCGGCCATTCTGAAACCATATGACCGCCTTTTTATGTTTTTTCTTAGCTTGATTTTTCCTTGAAATTGAAGCGTTTTCTGTATGGCCAAAAGTCGCTGGAGTAATGTTGATATGTTATAGCGAAGAAATTGTTGGCTCTATTATTTGAGGGTAACCAATAGAAGGTACAGTTAACTTGTTTTTTTTGTTAACCCGTTATTCTATAATCGAATAAGATTTATTTTCGTCTAGACTCCGCTCTCTCTCTTTTGTCGTGCCGATGTCATGATAAAGGTTTTTTTGTTTTGTTGACAGGGTGTTGATAACTTGTTGACAGCTTTTGGCAAGCTTCAAGGCGCTATGTTTTATTGCCTCTTCCTGTTAAATGCAGGAAAAGTGATATATTGGCCGATAAAACCATGTGCTGTGCTGTATTGGCTTTTATTGAAATGTTCAGTTGAAACCCTCTACTTTTATGCTATCATTATCGCTTGAGGAACTCACAAAAAGAGGGAAACAGATAAAACTTGTGATCTCTGATAATGACGGCGTTTTTACTGATAACGGTGTCTATTATTCCGCCAATGGAGAGGAGATGAAGCGCTATTCCATTCGTGATGGAATGGGTGTTGAACGGCTTAAAAACGCCGGTATCGAGACCTGCATCATGACTGGCGAGATGTCGCCAAGTATAAAAAAACGAGCTGAAAAGCTTGCAATGAACAGGCTCTATCTTGGAGTTAAGGACAAGTTTTCAATACTTGACACCGTTCTTGCTGAAACCGGGCTTCAAAAGCATGAACTCGCCTATATAGGTGACGATGTCAATGACGCGGAAATTATGCAGGAGATTGGTCGAGAGGGATTAACGGCCTGCCCTCGTGATGCAACAGATTTCGTACTGCCTTATGCCCACTATCACTGTAATAATGATGGGGGATACGGGGCATTCAGGGATTTTGCCGAGTGGCTTATTGCTCTCCGGGCTTCTTGAGCTGCTCAGTTACTGCAATACATTTTTTCGATTTACATTTAATAGGTACAGGTTTTATAAACAATATCGAGCGGGACAACTAACCAGAATATGATGGTGCAGCTCGTTTTATCCAGTGTAATGTATGGCGGAAGTCACCATAGGAAACAGATTGGTAGGGGATAATCATCCCGTTTTTGTTATCGCTGAAATCGGCATCAATCATAACGGATCGATGGATGTTGCAAAAAAACTTATTGAAGGCGCTGCTCAGGCCGGATGTGATGCAGTAAAGTTTCAAAAGCGCACCCCGGAGCTTTGCGTGCCGAAGGATCAGCGCGATATAGAGCGTGATACCCCGTGGGGTCGCATGAAGTACATCGATTACCGTTACAAGGTGGAGTTCGGTCGTGAAGAATACCTTGAAATAGATCGTTTCAGCAAAGAGCATGGTATTTTATGGTTTGCCTCCTGCTGGGATGAGGAATCGGTTGATTTTATGGAACAGTTTAATCCTCCCTGCTACAAGGGGGCATCAGCATCCCTTACCGATCTACCGCTCCTGAAAAAAACCGCAGCAACCGCAAGGCCGCTTATTATCTCTACTGGCATGTCGACAATGGAAGAGGTTGATGCCACAGTCAAAGAGCTTGGCACCGAAAATCTTCTCATCGCCCATACCAATTCAACATACCCCTCTCCGATTGAAGAGCTCAATCTTCGGATGATCACAACCTACAAAACACTCTTCCCCAACGTCCCGGTAGGGTATTCCGGTCATGAGGTAGGGCTTTCAACCTCGTGGGCTGCTGTAGCACTCGGAGCAACCTTCATTGAACGTCATGTAACGCTCGACCGTGCCATGTGGGGTTCCGACCAGGCCGCCTCAGTCGAATTGTCAGGCATGGCCCGACTTGTCTCAAACATCCGTGATATTGAGAAATCGCTTGGTGATGGAGTAAAGCGTGTTTACGATGGTGAGGCGGCAGCACGCAAAAAATTGCGCAGATCCTGATTTTACTTTAAAAAACAAAGCATTCTCATTATGAGCAACAAGAGCAAAAACGATACGGCACCTGTTCAGGAGTTCGAATATAAGGCCGAGATGAAGCAGCTGCTTGATCTTATTGTCCACTCTCTCTATACGCACCCTGAAATATATCTCAGGGAGCTGATCTCCAACGCTTCAGATGCATTGAGCAAAGTGCGTTTCAACTCCCTGACAGATCAGGACATTATTGACCGCGATGCCGAACTTGCAATAAGGATAAGCATCGACCCAAAAGAGCTGAGCGTTGTTATTGAAGACAGCGGCGTTGGAATGACCGAAGAAGAGCTGATAGCTAATCTCGGTACTGTTGCCAAGTCAGGCACTCTCGGCTTTATGCAGGCATTGAAAGAGCAGCAGAAAGAGCTTGACGGCAATCTTATCGGACAGTTCGGCGTAGGCTTCTATTCCGTGTTTATGGTCACCGACGAAGTCACAGTCGAAACAAGAAGTGCCCTGCCCGGCTCAGATGCTTACCGCTGGCGCTCAAGTGGTCAGGGAACCTACACGATTGAAAAAATCGAGAAAGCAGAACGCGGAACAAAAATTTCGTTCACGCTTAAAGAGGCATCCAAAGAGTTCGCCGAAGAGTACAGGGTTGAACAGATCGTCAAAAAATATTCCAACTTTGTTGACTTTCCAATCTATCTCGGCGAAAAGCAGCTCAACAGTATTACAGCCCTCTGGCAGCGTCCCAAAAGCGAGTTGAAGGACGAAGAGGTCAACGAGTTTTACAAGTTCATAGCAAACGACTATCAGGACCCATTGGATTATCTGCCGATTTCTGTTGAAGGTATGGTCACCTTCAAGGCACTTCTGTTTTTACCAAAAGAAGCACCTCCTGAAATGCTTTACCGCCAGGGCGACCTCGAAAACCGCGGACCTCAACTCTATGTGAAAAAAGTACTGATTCAGCAGGAGTGCCGTGATCTTCTGCCCGAATACCTTCGATTTATTTCAGGTGTCGTTGATACAGAGGATCTTTCACTCAACGTTTCGCGTGAAGTCGTTCAGTCAAGCCCTGTACTGGCAAAAATCCGTCAGATCCTGACCACCAAGATTCTTGGCTGGTTTGAAACTCTTGCCGCGGAACAGCCCGATAAATTTAAAACCTTCTACAAGGCTTTTGGCCCGATTATCAAGATTGGTTTAAATACAGATTTTACAAATCGCGACAAGCTTATTGAGCTCTTGCGGTTTGAAAGTACAAAAACCGGGGTCGATGAATATGTCTCTCTCAAAGCCTACTCTGAAAGGATGGGGGACGACCAGAAAGAAATCTACTATCATTCCGGTTCAAGCCGGGCACAGCTTCTTGCACATCCAAATCTGGAGTATTTCCAGAATCAGGGTATTGAGGTTCTTCTCCTCAGCGATCCGGTTGACGTGTTTGTGATTCCATCGATCCATGAGTACGATAAAAAACCCCTCAAGTCGATTGAAAAAGCGGACATTGATTTTTCGAAGCAGAAAAAAGAATCGGAAAATGAAAAGGACAAGCCCCTTGCAGCCAATCTTCTAAAGCCTGTTCTGAAACTTTTCCGTGAAACGCTTGGAGAGGGAATCGAAGACGTCATTGAGTCTCATCGCCTTGTCAGCTCTCCTGTTACACTTGTAAGTGGAAAGGATGGTCTCGACAGCCAGATGGAAAAGATGATGAAGATGATGCAGAGTGACATGCCCGCAGGCAAAAAGATTCTTGAGGTCAACACATCACATCCTATTATCCGTAATCTTGCCGGTATGATCATGGCTGATGAAAAGAATCCTCTTATCAGAACAGCCATGAAGCAGCTTTACGAAGGTGCACTGCTTCTTGAGGGAGGCCTTGATTCGACCACTGCATTTTTATCGAGAATGAACGAATTGATCGAGGCGGCTACACTATCCAGATAAGAGGATTCTAAAACTTTTTAACTTCAGAACTTGTGAACAAGGGAAGGGATATCCAGGCCAGACACATCGAGGTTTTTCAAAAAAATGAAATAACCGAGCATTTTATCTATAAAAAGCTGTCGACCAGAGTAACCGGTGTAAAAAATCGCCGTATACTTTTTCAGATAGCCGATGACGAGATGCGGCACTACAATGTCTGGAAAACCTACACTCGAAAAGATATCAAGCCCAACAGCATAAAGGTTTGGTTTTATACCCTTGTCAGCCTGGTGTTCGGTTTTACATTCGGTATCAAGTTGATGGAAAACGGTGAAAAAAATGCACACGATAGTTATAGTCGGATTCCAGATTCATTCAAGGAGATCAACGGCATAATCCGTGATGAGGAAGAGCACGAACAAGCCCTGATTACTCTTTTGGATGAAGAGCGCCTCAAATACACAGGCTCTATTGTTCTCGGCCTCAACGATGCGCTTGTAGAGCTTATGGGTGTTCTTGCCGGGCTGACTTTTGCCCTGCAGAATACAGCTCTTGTGGCTTTGACTGCTGCCATTACCGGATTTGCAGCTGCACTCTCCATGGCAGCATCCGGTTATCTGTCAACAAAATCAGATCCCGGGAGTAAAAACCCTTTTGTTTCCGCGCTCTATACTGGTATTGCTTATATCGTTACCGTAGTACTCTTAATAACACCATATCTGTTTTTGACAGACCTCTATATCTGTCTCGGCCTGGCGTTTTTTGCAGCCGTCTGTATTATAGGTTTCTTTAACTTCTATATTTCAGTAGCTCGCGACCTGCCTTTCAAAAGCCGTTTCCTCGAAATGGTAGGCCTTAGCTTTACCGTCGCCGCCCTGAGTTTCCTGGCCGGCTACGCAATCCGCTACGCCTTCGGCATAGTAATCTAACCCTGGCCCCACCTCAGTACTTCACCCCTCACTTCCATGAGGGGTCTCAGTCTTTGCTGCGAGCCCCTTGCCCTGTTTATTCCGGCCACCCGTCTCAGCCAGTCACACTTGTCACCCCGAACTCCTGTGAGGGGTCTCTATTCACACCTCAGCACTTGGTACTCATCTCTCTTCAAAGACTGTCACTCCTATAAGTCCCATCGGCCCTATAGTACCTATTCTTCCTACGATTTCATCAGGGGAACAAAAAAGGCCTCCCTAGGGAGACCTTCACCAAAAGCCAGGTTTTATATGATACACCGTAACACAGACCAACCCTACCCCTCTCTTCCCTCAGAACTGAGAAGAGTGTCTCTCTTCAGTCGGAACGACGCCACCAGCAAGCCACCGATTCCCATCAGTACGTAGGTGCTTGGTTCAGGGGCAGGTGCTGAATACAACTGTATGCCGTTGATATCTGCTTCATTCTTTGGACCAATACCACCACCATTATACGTAATCTGTAATTGACCAATACTGTTTGTTGTTCCGGTGACGGCAAGATAATTCTGGCCTGGAATATATGTTGAGGCCGTAGTACTACTGGGAGTTGCTGTTTGGGTTGCTCCACCATTAACTGATACAGTGAGTTGTCTCCCTCCAGCATCATAACTATTATCGGGTTGGGTATAGATATAAAGCTTGTAGGTTGTGTCATGTTGCAGGTTGTCAAATGTTATCGTCTGAGAGCCTGTGCCTACGTTATAAAGGTATGAAGTCATCAGTGCACTTGATCCTGCTGCTGGTGAACCAAATCCATTTGGGCGGTTCCAGATCCCACCGCCTGTCCATGTAACAGAGGCAGCCGTTGTTCCACCGGTAGAATTTGCAAGCAAGCCTGAAGTGCCGTTACCTCCAGTAGTAAGCTGGTTCCACGTACCGCCAAGTAAAGGATCCGCTGCTGGACCGCTGAAAGCAAACCCGGAACTCTGAAATTGAATATTGATCAGTTCAGCCTTGGCCTGAAGAGGCCCAATCAGCAAAACCATAGCAAATGCCATAACCGCATTTGCTATTCTACCTCTACCAATAAAAAAAGCCATACATCCTCCTCTATATAACTAGACTCTGCAGAATAAGCTTAAAGGTCTACTTGAAACTTATGTTAAAATGCACATCACGCACTGATCGCGTATTTATACGCAATTTATATGCCATATTTTAGGGGCTTTAATGCGGGGTTACTACTAACTATTTAATCTATAAGTATTTAATGTGATGATAATATTTTCAACTCATTTTCTCTTTACCAGTTTTAATTAAAATCGCGTATCAGTATGTCTTATATTGATACGCGATTTTAAAATTATGAGACAATATGCTTTGTTGTGTTATAAAATGATACACATCCCTTGAGCCTGATACAATATATCCTGATACGTTTGTGCCTTTATCAACCATCCCCCACAGCACAGTAACAGAAGCCCACTGCAAACATCATTTTTTCTTTCCTCAGCTCTCAGTCCCACCGATCAAAGAAAGGGATCTCGATTTAAACCTAAAAGCAACAATCATCCCCCCGATACCAAGAAGAACAACCGTGCTTGGCTCAGGAACAGATCCCGAAGGCTGCATCAACTGGATGCCATTGATATCGGCTTCTCCGGGTTTGCCGCCTGTATTTCCCGTTCCCACACCCGAATAAGTCAACGATAAATAGCCGTTACTGTCTGTTGTTCCCGTTACTTTAAGGTAATTCTCGCCTTGAACAAATGTACCCACGTTACTTAGTGATGCATGATTTGTAGTTATGGTATTTCCATTAATATTTATCGAGAGGTTTCTGCCGACAGCATCTCCGGCACCCTCGGTATAAATGTAAAGATCATAAGTGGTATTTCCGGCCAAGTGATTGAACGATATTGTTTGTGCCACTTGAGGAACTTCAGTAGTTCCTCCCAGGAGGTAAAGGTATGAATTCATCAGCGCATCATAGGTTCCTCCACCAAACGAATTTGTGTAACTATTATTGTAGCCGGCAAACAAACCACTGCCGCTCCATGACAAAGTTGCACCTGTAGAACTGCCGCTCCCTGTAGAATTGCTCAGCGCAATGGTCGCGTTGGCAGAGGTAAGCTGATTCCATTGGTCACCAGCTCCACCAATAACCGCCCCACCGGTATACGCCGGAACACCTTGGCTTGATGATTGAAATTGAATATTGATTAACTCAGCAGCTACGGCCCGAACAGGCCCAGGGAGCAAAACCATAGAAATCGCTATTACTGCAGCAGCAATTTTCCCTCTATCAATTGAAAAGCTCATATTACCCTCTTTATAATAACCACACTTAATAGAATAATCCGAAAAGACCTACCTAACCTGAATAATTCACGAGGACTACAAAAGTCGAAATATTAAGGCAGAAATTGAGATAATTGTAGCTGTAAACAGCTAAAAAACGACGATGCTACACATGACGTTGTTGTAATCGATTCAT
>CAIXLG010000135.1 GCA_903920215.1 uncultured Chlorobiaceae bacterium | reverse complement strand
GCTGGCATGGTTCAACCTGTCGCTCAGCACAAGATCATGACGGTTGCAAAGTGCTGGAAGAATCCCGATGTTGGCATGATAGCCGCTATTGAAAACCATGGCGGACTCCCGCTCGTAGAGTGCTGCCAACGCATTTTCCAGTTGATCATAAAGAGGATGATTGCCTGTCAGAAGACGCGACGAAGAGCTGGTCATGGCATGCGAACTCTCACGGAACTCTCGTCCATATCCTTCAAGCAACTCTTTGTCATCGCCAAGGCCGAGATAATCATTCGATGAGAGGTTCAAAAGCCTATCACCGTTCACTTCAATATCCTTGCCGTCACGGGCAGTAATATCAGGAAGTACCCTGTAGCGGTCAAGGCTTTTAAGCTCATCAAGCTCCTCCCTGATCCGGTCATAAAACTGCATTGATAGGCTCCGTCAGTTAAAACTCGCAATCTGGGTCGCAAACATCCGGTCTTCAGCGACCTCCCTGCCTCGTGTCGTCAGATAACCTCCGGTAAGATATCCGTTAGCTCCCGACAGCATCAAAAGTCCCTGAAAATCTTTCATGATCGTTTCACGACCGGCAGCAAACTTGATGATTTTATCTGGATGTGCAAGACGGCAGATTGCAAATGCTTTCACAATATCAGCAACAGAAACCGGTTCACTTCCTTCAAGCGGAGTACCGTCTATCGGAACAAGAACATTGAGCGGAATGACAGAAACATCAAGTTCCTGCAGTGCAAAAATCATAGCAATACGATCCTGCATCGACTCTCCCACACCCATAATCCCGCCGCAACAGACCGAGATATTGTTCTTTCTCAACAGTTTGATAGTCTCAATCCTCTCTTCAACCGTATGGGTATCAGCAATGAGATCATGGTACCGGTCCGGGGCCACCTGAATATTGATGTTGTAATGCGCTATCCCTGCTGCACCGAGAGCTGCCGCAGGCTCTTCACCAAGAACACCAAGTGACGCACAGACATGCAGATCAGGTAATTCGTTATGCAGTCGTTTGATCATGGCAAGCACCCTCTGGAATTCCGGAGTTATTTTTTTATACCCGTAACCGCTGGTGACAATACCGAAATGGGAAACTCCCTCCGCTGTACAGTTGCGTGCTTCCGTAAGCACTGACTCTTCATCGACAAGATCATAGACCTCAATATCAGCGCGGTTGTGGCTAGACTGAGCACAAAACTTGCAGTTTTCACCGCACACACCCGATTTTGCATTCATTATTGAACAGGCATGAAGTGATTCCGTACCATTTGAGTAGCGGTTTTTCACCTTGTTTGCCAGAGCTGCAAGATCAAGCGCAAGCTCACCCGGAAGATCCGCCAGGAGAAGCGCTTCCGCCCGGCTGATCGGCTCGCCTGTTTCCAGCACACGATATGCTGCTGCAATTTGAGGATGGAGCGTCATGGTATCCATAAGAGTTAAATGTTGTTATTAATTAATGTTCTTTTTTGTAGATGGGCTTCTCCCGATGAAATAAGGATCGTCTTCCCGTCTGCACCATCCAGCATCAGCTCTCCGCCGCGTGCAATCCCGGAAACCGTTCCGCTGACTGTCCGCTTCAGCTGATCAATCGTAACCTGCTTCGACTGAAGCAGGGAATACCTTTCAAGATAGGGAAGAATAAAACCGAGATCCTCCTCTAAAAGCCAAGCATCGTAGAGAGGCTCGAAATGGTTCAGAACAGACGCAAGAAGCTCAGGCCTCGAAACTAAACGTCCTGTCTCCAAAAAAAGCGAAGTTGCACGATCCTGCAATTCAGGCGGTATCTCTGACTGGTTGACATTGATACCGATACCAACCACAACAAAGTTCGTAAAATCAGACTCTGACTGCATTTCGCACAGCACCCCGCAAACCTTTCTGCCATTGATAAGAATATCATTCGGCCACTTGACCAACGGTGCAATACCGGGAACCACACTATTCAATGCCTGATGGATGGCTGCAGCCACAAGCAGCGTGAGCTGAGGGACGCGAATCGAAGGAACCCCAGGACGAAGAATCAATGAAAAATAGAGATTGACCCCCGAAGGTGAAACCCAGGTTCTGCCCATTCTGCCACGCCCCCCGGTCTGAGCATCAGCAACAACCACACTGCCTTCTTGTAAACCATCACTGGCCAGGGACTTTGCAAGCATATTGGTTGATGCCGTAATCTCGTGATAGAGGATGCTTCTGCCGAACCGGCGGACGGTCAAAAACGGTGCGACTTCAGCCTCTACCGGCCGTCCTGTAAGGCTCGTCAATCGATACCCTCGCCCTGTCAAGGCCTCAACACGATACCCTTCGTTGCGCAACAGTTGAATATGCTTCCAGACGGCACTTCTGGTAATACAAAATTCACGGCAAAGCACTTCACCCGACAAAAAATCACCGGCTTTAGACAATCGATGGAATATCCGGGCAGCAACATCGTTCATAACAGCAGATTAGTCAACAAAAAAACGAAATGTCAACCTGTATAAAAACACTGGTTGACAACTCCGCAATATAAAAAAAAGGCGCACATCCGCGCGCCCCTTTTAGAGAGAACCTTTCTCACTCTGCAAGGGCAGCCATACTGGTGGTTTCGTAATTTTTACGATACGCCTGAACTCCCTTGAAAATACCATAGGCAACTTTAGTCTGCACCTGACGATCCCGAAGCATTCTCTCCTCCTCCGGATTGGACAAGTATCCCACTTCAACAAGAATGCTTGGCATTGAAGGCGTCCACAACACCATAAAGCCCGCCTGACGAACGCCACGGGCATTATTGACAGATTGGCGGTCAACCGGTTTGACAATATATTGGGCAAGGGAGGTCGACTGCTTGGCAAATGCATTCTGGGCCATACTGCTCATAATAAGATGCTCCTCAGAAAACCCTTTGTACTGCTCCTGAAAGTCATCTTCCTGTCGGATTACCGAGTTTTCAAACATTGCCACATCAAGAGCTTCCTGATTTTTATGCGGTCCAAGAATGTAAACCTCCGACCCGCGGGCACTCCGTTTTGGACTTGAATTGCAGTGGATGCTTATAAAAAGTTTTCCACCGCTTTGGTTTGCTATTTTCCCACGCTCGTGCAAAGGAATGAAACGATCATCTTTTCTTGTATAAATCACATTCACATCCGGCCATTTCTGATTAATAAACGTCCCGAGATCGCGGACAATATTCAACGCCATATCTTTTTCACGAGTCCCGCTAAAGCCAATAGCCCCAGGGTCCTTTCCTCCGTGACCAGCATCAAGCACGATGGTATTCAGCTTCCACTTTTCAACATCACGACTGAGGACTCGGGCAATCTGCAGCTCTTTTTCTTTTTTGCGGATTTCCTGCACATCAGCATTACTGCGAACATAGAGGACATAACGGTTCTTTTTTTCATCCCGATGAACCTCCACAGAATTAATGACATACGACTTATTGTCCAGTGCCACTGTAAATTGGAGACTGCCTTCAGGAAACTGTTTCGGAGTGATCGCCTTGACAACGCCTCCACTGAATATTTTGGACAAGGTATTAATATCACAAGATGCTTTTTCAAGAGTAAAATAAACATACCCTTCAGCATCAGGATTCAGCAGCGAAGACTCGGTAGGATTCCCGGAAGCAGAAAAGCTTATGATAGCTCCATTTGCCCGTTTTTCAATCTCGATACCGCTGATCACCGTTGATCCATCTTCGGCAGGCTTGCTGACCTCCTGAATTGAATGCGGCTGCTCACTCTTTACAAGCCCGATAATCCCGACAGATTCACCGAAATGTTTCCCGCCAAGCCATGCATTGATCATTCCGGATGAATAATTATAGCCAACCTCCCTGTCAAGCCAAACAGTAAAAAGTCGGCACGCCTGATTGACCGGGAGATATATCCGTGACTGCAATGAAGAGGGTGCTGACTGCATCTGAATAATTCTTTTGGGGTGGTCATGATCCTTTGAGATAACCCTGGCAAAATTATTATTGATCATAACCGTGCAGGAACTGCCGGGAACCCCGAGAGCTTCCTCCAGGACAAGCGCTCCCTCTTCCTGATGAAAGCTCAACCGCAAAGCCCTCGCCATTGATTCAAGATCAATCAAAAGAGTCCCCCCGTCTCTGCGGGCAAGAACCTTGATTGTATAACCCTGATCTTTTCCTGTAGTAACATGCAGCGGCACTGTTGTCTGTCCCGGCTGGGAGAGAGGGGCAGCTTCAACAGTCCTGAATGAAAGCATCAAAAGAAGAACTGATATCAGAACGGCTGAACGATAATAAAGACGGAGCAACGATTGAGGCATAAGTTTCAACAGCATTTTATTTCCTGTAAGAGCAAGGCCGCCCTCAATAATAATAAAATATATTTTTCCGCACCGTAGAAGCTGGTTTTATAATAGAAATGGAACTGTTTCTGCCCAAAGTCACAGGTTTTGTATACTTCGTGCCATTGGTAAAATTTGTTTTTTGCTCTTCAAAACCTATCTTTTTCAAAATTTAATTGTAACGCTCTTACTACCGGGACTGATCTATGGCTTTAAAAATACCAACACTATCTGCCAGAAACAGGACCCTGATTGTTGTCGAATCCCCCTCAAAGGCTAAAACTATAAATAAATACCTTGGCGATAAATATACAGTTTTCGCCTCCGTAGGTCATATCAAGGATCTGCCGAAAAAAGAGATTGGCCTTGATTTTGACCATCATTACGAACCCCGTTATGAAATAATTCCCGGAAAAGAAAAAGTTGTCAAGCAATTAAAAAAACTTGCTGCAGAAGCGGTCGAAATTCTCATAGCCACTGACCCTGACCGCGAAGGTGAAGCCATCGCCTGGCATATTTCCAACGAAATTGGAGAGACAAAGAAACCGGTATTTCGTGTTCTTTTCAACGAAATCACCAAAACCGCCATCATCGCGGCCATTCAGGAGCCTCGACAGATCGACTACCGCCTTGTGCGTTCCCAGCAGACCCGTCAGGGCCTCGATAAAATCGTCGGCTACAAAATCAGTCCGTTTTTGTGGAAAGTCGTGCTGCGTGGACTTTCAGCCGGACGGGTGCAATCCGTCGCACTCCGCCTTATCTGCGAACGTGAAGCCGAGATCACCCGTTTCCAGATAGAAGAGTACTGGACCATCGCTGCAGATTTTGTAACTCCCCGCAACGAGTCCTTCAGGGCAAGGCTGGTCCGCTTCGAAGGCGAAAAGCCTGAGATAACCAATCAGGACAGGGCTGAGGCTATTGCAGCTCTCATCAGGAAAGGTAATTATTCTGTCACTGAAATCGCTCCCCGCACTCAGCAACGCAAGCCTCCACTTCCATTTACAACATCGCTACTCCAGCAGGCTGCATCAAACCAGCTTGGCTTTGGATCGCAAAGAACCATGCGTGCTGCGCAACAGCTGTATGAGGGGATTGATCTAGGAGCGGAGGGAGCCGCCGGTCTCATCACCTATATGAGAACCGATTCCACGCGAATTGGCGCCGAAGCAATCGTGCAGGCCCGAGAGTATATCGACAGGCAGTTTGGAAAGGAGTATATCGGGTTCGGCGGAGCTGCAAAAGCTGGAAAAAATGCCCAGGATGCCCACGAAGCGATACGACCAACCTCTCTATCAAAAAGACCTGAACAACTGAAACAGTACCTTTCAACCGATCAGTATAAATTATATGAATTGATCTGGAAGCGCTTTCTTGCCGCCATGATGGCTCCTGCCAAAATTGAGCAGACAAGAGTTGATGTTGAGGACACCCTGCAGAAATTCCAGTTCAGGGCAACCGGCAGCAGGGTTCTGTTTCCCGGCTTCATGCGTGTCTTTGACGACCAGAAGGAACTTGATTACGAGGCCCAGGTATCCACAAAAGAAGATATAGAGAAAGAACCTGCAGTAAAGCTGCCCGAACACCTCTCGGTGGCGGACCCGCTTGCGATTGCAGACCTCGACCAGAAACAGAGCTTTACCCGCCCTCCCGCGCGCTACAGCGAAGCTACGCTGGTAAAAGATCTCGACCATTTCGGCATCGGACGGCCATCAACCTATGCCTCTATTTTCTCAACGCTTCAGGACCGCCGCTATGTTGAGCTTGAAAAGAAAAAAATCAGTCCCACAGAACTCGGCAAGGATGTATCACTGATTCTGGTTGCCAATTTCCCAGAGCTTTTCAACGTGGGCTTTACCGCTTTCATGGAGGATGAACTCGATAAAGTTGCCAGTGGAGACGACGAATACGAAAAAGTGCTCGACAGTTTCTACAAGCCACTTGAAATCGCACTCAGCCTGCGCAAAGACGACCCTATTATTCCGCAGAACAGCGAAACCGCAACCTGTGATAAATGTGGAGTAGGGCAGATGACGATCAAATGGACGGCCAGCGGGAAGTTTCTTGGCTGTTCATGCTACCCTAAGTGCAAAAATATCAAAGCAATAAGCTCGAACAGGGAAAAGCCGAAAGACACTGCAATTGTATGCCCTTCCTGCAAAGAAGGACACATGCTTCTGAGAAAAGGCAGGCTTGGCGCTTTTCTCGCCTGTTCCAACTACCCGAAGTGCAATACGCTGCTTAATCTCAACAAACAGCGCCATATCGAACCACTGAAAACCCCTCCGGTGCTCACAAACCTTCTCTGTCCGAAGTGCGGCTCACCTCTCTACCTCAGAAGCGGAAAGAGAGGACTTTGGCTCGGCTGCTCAAAATTTCCGAAATGCAGGGGACGGCTTGCATGGAGCACGCTCGACGAAACTGCCCACAATCACTGGGAAGCGATCATGGCCGACCACCTGAAAGCACATCCGGCAGTGATGCTCACCATGACTGATGGAAACCCGGTACCCATGACCACTCCGGTAGACGATATCATCCTCAAAGCAGAAGAGTCCGGGCTTATTGCTCCGGCTGTTGAAGTGCCGACGGAAGTCACTGCATAAAAAGAGCAATGCGGTAGACTGCGAAAGAAAGCACCCAGGCCACAGAAAGGGAATACCCCGAATAAAGGAGCACAGGGCGCCAGCGCCCAACCTCTTTTTTCATCACCCCGATTGCCGCCACACAGGGAATATAGAGCAGAACAAACACCATGAGACTCAAAGCTGTTGCCCTGCTGAACGATGGATCGTTCCTGAGAATTGATTTCAGCTCCTTAGGCGCGCCACTGCTCTGACCGATAGAGTAAATAGTCCCCATGGTGGAGACAACCACCTCTTTTGCTGCCAGCCCCGTTACAAGGGCAATACCAATGCGCCAGTCAAAACCAAGCGGCTTGATCAAAGGCTCAAGTACTTTGCCTGCTCTTCCTGCCAGGGAGTACTCAAGCTGTTCACTCTTGATATGGACATCAAGCACCTTCTTCCGGGCATCTTTTTCCGCCGCACTGCCACTGCTCCCGGCAATACGCGCTGTTTCGGCGGCAAGCGTTGCATCAAGAGCCGGCTGGTGAGGATAATTGCTTGCAGCCCAGATAATGATAACAGCACTTAAAATAAGCGTTCCTGCCTTTTTGATATACATAAGGGCCTTCATCTTTGCCTGAAAGAGTACAGAAGAGAGTGTCGGCCAGCGATAAGGAGGCAGCTCCATCACAAAGGGTTCAGAATCGATTTTAAGGATTGTGGATTTCAGAAGCCAGGCAGTCCAGAGTCCGACGGCAATACCAAGAAAATAAATACCGAACATGACGTTACCGGCCACTGCGGGAGCGAAAAAAGCAGCAGAAAGCATGACATACACCGGAAGCTTGGCTCCGCAGCTCATAAAGGGAATAATCATGATGGTTACAAGTCTGTCCGTCTGACTTTTCAATGTCCTGGTCGCCATGATGGCAGGAATGGAACAGCCGAAACCTGTTATCAGGGGTATAAACGATTTTCCATGCAGACCGAAACGATGCATCACCCTGTCAATCACAAAGGCCGCCCGAGCCATGTAGCCGGACGCCTCAAGAAAAGAGAGACCGATGAAAAGAAGAACAATATTCGGCAGAAAAATCAGGACGCCTCCAACCCCCGCAATAATACCGTCAACAACTATGGATCGAAGGGTATCATTGAGGAGAAAAGGTCCTATGGCGGAAGCAATTGAACTGAAAAACAGAGCAAGCCAGCCTGTAAACAGAGCGCCAACAGTAAAGGTCATCTGAAAAATCCCCCAGACAACCAGTAAGAAAACAGGCAGCCCAAGCACCCTGTTGAGCACAACCATATCGATATAATCAGTTACCGTAGCCCTTCCTTCTTCCGGCTGCCGGACACACTCCTTTATGGCCCCGTGAATAAAAGAGTGACGGTCTTCGGTAATGAGAATCTCAGGCTCTGAATCGTAAAGATGCTCAGCCTCTCGTAATGCATCCTGCAGGGCAAGTTCTACCTTCAGCCACACCGGATACTGCTGAACCTGGTTATAAACCTCCCTGTCATTCTCCAGAAGCTTGATGGCCAGCCATCTGGCATTATAAAGACCAAGTTCTTTCTGATGAGAAAGAAGTGAAGTGATTTTATCTACCGAAGCCTCAAGTTCAGGGCGAAAGAAAAGCTTGTTTTTACGAATCTGGATATCATGCCGGAAAACCCTTATAACATGATCCAGCAGTGCATCAAGTCCTGTTTTCTTTTTAGCCGAAGTCGGAATAATATGACACCCGAGAAGCGCCTGCAACTGCTTCATTTCAATAGTAATCCCCTTTTCCTGCACCTCGTCGATCATGTTCAGCGCCACAATGAAATCAACCTCAAGCTCCATAAGCTGGGTGGTCAGGAGCAGATTCCTTTCAAGGTTCGGCCCCTCAACAACATTGACAACAACATCGGGACGCTCCTTGATCAGATACTCTCTTGTAACTATCTCCTCGGGGGAGTAGGGGGTAAGCGAATAGGTACCGGGAAGATCGACCACGCGGATCCGGTATCCCTTGTAATCAAGATATCCTTCATGCTTTTCAACGGTAACGCCGGGAAAATTTCCTACTTTCTGATGAGCGCCTGTCAGGGCGTTGAACAGGGAAGATTTTCCGCAATTCGGATTGCCGGCAAGGGCAATGCTGATCTCTCTGATCTCACTCATACCCTGCCTCCAAAGTGCCAGAAATGCTCCGCTGCCGGGCATGTTGTCCCATCAACCAGCATCCGCACCATGACCCCGTCCGCCTCATTTTTTCTCAGGGCAAGATAAAGCCCCTTGAACACAATCTCCATTGGATCACCGAACGGAGCAACTCTAAGCACCTTGAATCTGGTTCCTTTTATCAGCCCTAAATCCATTATCCTCCTCCTTACGGCACTCTCTGCCTTTACCGCCGTAACCTCTGCCTTATCACCGACTTTCAATTCCGATAACCGCATACACAAATCTCCTGCAAAACAGTAAAAAAATAAACAGGATTAATTATAACCTGAATAACAATATACGCACATGAAAAATTGCACGCATTTTATCCTGTGCGCTGGAAAAAATAGCGCGTTCAATAGCAAAGCCATTATGAAAATGGGAGGATAGGCTGAAGAAGAAGAAAAAAACGGCTAACCGTGTGCCACAGGCAATCCAGGGAATGGAGGCCAGCCCATCGTGCATCCACCGATCAGATGTCCGTGAATATGAAAGACGCTCTGCATGGCATCCTTTCCATTGTTAAAAACCAGCCTGTAGCCGGACTCCCTTATGCCAATGATTTCGGCCACTTTTCCGGCAGCAAGAAGGATATGGCCTGCTATCGCTTCATCTTCGGGGGTCAATGCACTCAACGAGGAAATGTGTTTCAGTGGAATGATCAGCACATGCTGGCCGGCTACCGGAGTTATATCCCTGAAAGCCAGAACATAATCGTTACGATAGACAATCGAAGCCGGTATCTCACCGCTCACAATACGGCAAAACAAACAGTCGGAATTCTGGTGCGTCATACAGCTTGTTATTCTTGAACCTTATGAAAGCTTTATTCACAAAAAAACTCGAGGTAAAGAGAAAAAATCACTCCGGAACTGACGATTCTTTAGAGCGACCGTCCGCCGGCTTGGGATTTTCGGATAACCTTGTAGCCAGAACCTTATCAATTCTCTGTCCATCAAGGTCAACAATTTCAAGAGTCCACTCTTCCCAGGTCATACTGTCACCGGTTCTCGGCATACGACCAAGCAGCCACATCATGAGGCCGCTGAGGGTATGATAGAGTCCTTTATCCTCTTCCGGAACGCCTTTCAACTCAAGGGTATCTTTAAGCTCAGGAACCGGAATAAGACCATCGAGCAGCCAGGAACCATCCTGACGCTGAATAGCCCATGAATCCTCAAGATTGTGCGGAACAAACTCTCCGGTTACCGCTTCAAGCATATCCTGAAGGGTAACAAGTCCCTGGATTTCACCATACTCATCAACCACAAAGACCATCTGGGTGCCGGAAGTTCTGAAATGATCAAGAAGTTCCATGCCCGTAAGGGTTTCCGGTACATAGACGCAGGGCTGCAATTGCGAGGTAAACTCCGTAAGCCGGCCTTTCAGCGTCTTCGATAACAGCTGTTTGGCATTGACAACTCCAAGCAGTGATTGAAGTCCACCGTTGCAGACAGGAAAGCGCGAATGTTCCGATTCGGTCACTCTGCTGATATTTTCCTCAAGTGGACGGGAAACATCCAGAAAAATAATATCCGCTCTTGGAACCATAAGTGTACCGAGTTGCCGGTCATCAAGACGGAACACATTACGGACCATCTCGTGTTCATGCTGCTCAATCACCCCGGCTTCAGACCCCTCCTCAAGCATGGCATGAATCTCCTCCTCCGTAACACTCGGCATAGCCTGCGGGTACTTCCCCATCAAGCTCAGAATTCCATCTGTCGATGCGGTAAGCAACCGACCGAAAGGACGGGTTATGCTCACAAGCGTACGCATGGGTCGTGCAACCAGACAGGCAATTCCTTCCGGATTAAGAAGAGCAAGCCGCTTGGGAACAAGTTCACCTATAACAATGGTGATATAGGTAATGGCAAGGACAACAACAACAGTCGAAATAACATGACTTATTTCCTGGTCCACACCAACCGTCTGAAGCTTGATAGCCAATGGGCTGGCAAGAGCACCTTCCCCGACAATACCGTTAAGAATCCCGATAGAAGTAAGGCCAATCTGGATGGTCGAAAGAAAACCTGAAGGCTCCTGACCAAGCTTCATGGCAACAGAAGCAGATTTTTCACCATCCTCGGCAAGCTTGGAAAGACGGGAGCGCTTTGACGTTACAAGCGCAAATTCCGACATCACAAAAAGGCCGTTAACAACAATCAGAAACAACAGCAACAATACTTCCATACATTCGGGTTTGAACCATTCGGGACTGAGAGATCACCCACACTTTACCTGCAGGATTCACACACTGCAGGTGCCCCTTAAAGTTCTGTTCTTACGCCATTAATCATTTTCTCTATGCTACCAACTACACTTTTATTCTTCTAATTCCAAGCATTTAACAATCTGTTCACTTTGGGGAAGAAAAAAACGTCTTGACTTTCGCAATAAACTGATTTTCCGTCAACCGCTCACAGACCTCAACGGCAACCTCTTGTTTGTGCAGCCCACCTGCCTTAGCGATCTCTTTGGCAAGCTCAATTTTTGCCTCTCCAGGCCCGAACACAGCAATTCTGTCAGAATCTCCCAGCAAACCGATTACCTCTTGATAATAGGCATGATACTGGTGTTTTCGACGCTCTTCATCAACATGTTCATTAGAGACATTCTGCGCAACGCTCGTTCCCCCTGATTTCCAGCCACCTGAGGGTTTATGATGACTTTCGGCACCGGACTCAACATGCTCAACAACCGCCTCTCCCCCTGTAATTGAAACCAGAATGGCATCCTTGTGATCAATCCAGAGTCCTGTATTTTTTTTCATGGCTTTAACATTTTGAAGTTATAACTCCAGTGAAATAAAAATAACAGCTTTTCAATCCAAAGAATTCACTCCCTTCAAAAAGATACGGAATACTCGGCGTTTCTTGTATGTTCCCGAAGGCTCATGCCGTTGAAATAACAGATTGTAGTGCAACTGCAACCGGAAAGAGATCTGTCGGCTGGGCGAAGAAAAAGGGTAGACTGGATTGAATCAGCATGATGAGTGTCATTGCTTTTTCAAAAAAGCGGGCAATGCAATGGAACCGGCCTATACTCTATGAAGAGGAGCAACGGGCCGGTTCTCTCTTTTAGAGGGAGTCCTGGATAATCTTTTCCTTTTCAGCAAAAAGCTTCGAACTGAGAAACTCCCGATTCATGCGGGCAATATTGGATATTGAAATGCCTTTGGGACATTCAGCTTCACAGGCATAAGTATTGCTGCAGTTGCCAAATCCAAGATCATCCATTCGAGCAACCATCTTCTCTACCCGCTTGGCCGCCTCAACCTGACCCTGGGGAAGGAGAGCAAGATGTGATACCTTTGCCCCGATAAAAAGCATGGCCGCCGCATTGGAACAGGCTGCCACACAGGCCCCGCAACCGATGCAGGTCGCCGCATCAAACGCTTCATCCGACTTCTCTTTTGGTACGGGGATGGTATTGGCATCAGGCACACCGCCGGTATTCACAGAGACAAAACCGCCAGCCTGAATGATTTTGTCGAATGCACTTCGGTCAACAATCAAATCACTGATGACGGGAAACGCTTTAGCCCTCCATGGTTCGATATGGATGGTATCGCCATCCTTGAACGAACGCATGTGCAGCTGGCAGGTAGTAACCCCTTTTACAGGCCCATGAGGACGTCCATTGATGTAAAGGCTGCAGGTGCCGCAGATACCCTCCCGGCAATCATGGTCAAAGGAAACAGGGTCACCGCCGCTCATGATGAGCTTCTGGTTAAGGGTATCAAGCATTTCAAAAAAAGAGCTGTCAGGAGAGATTTCTGTCACATCATATGAAACCATCTGCCCTTTGGCATCTGCATTTTTCTGTCGCCAGATCTTCAGCGTAAATTTCATAATAACCTGTTATTTATAGCTCCGCTGGGAGAGCTTGATCTCATTGAATTGAAGTTCCTCACGGTGCAGCTCGGCAGCAGCATCACGCCCCTTGTACTCCCATGCACCGACAAATGCGAAGTCATCATCGTTACGAAGTGCTTCGCCTTCACTGGTCTGATACTCTTCCCTGAAATGTCCACCGCACGACTCCCGCCGTTGCAGTGCATCACGCACCATGAGTTCACCCAGATCGATAAAATCAGCGACCCTGAAGGCTTTCTCAAGTTCGGGATTGTACTCATCCAGGCCTCCGGGAATTTTAACCCCTCGGGCAAATTCGTTGCGCAGCTCGGCAATGAGATAAAGCGCTTCGTTAAGCCCCGCTTCGTTTCGAGCCATTCCGCAATACTCCCACATGATCTTGCCGAGACGGCGATGAAAATGATCGACAGACTCCTTTGCTCCACTGTTTTTTATGGCCTTCAGGCGATCAGTGACTCCCTCGGCTGCAATGTTGAATTCAGAAGATGCGGTATCAAATCGGGGAGTATGAATTTCAGCTGCCAAGTAGTTGCCTATGGTATAGGGGAGCACGAAATAACCGTCGGCAAGACCCTGCATGAGTGCTGAGGCGCCAAGACGATTCGCTCCGTGATCGGAAAAATTGCACTCGCCGATAGCATAAAGACCGGGAATGGTGGTCATCAGTTCATAATCAACCCAGAGACCGCCCATGGTATAATGAACTGCAGGATAGATCATCATCGGTGTTTCATAGGGACTCTCCGCCACGATCTGCTGATACATCTGGAAAAGGTTTCCGTAGAGAGAGTCAATGGTATCATGGCCCTTGCGCTTTATGGCATCGGCAAAATCAAGATAGACCGCAACCCCTGTACTGCCCACTCCGAAACCTGCGTCACAGCGCTCCTTGGCAGCCCTTGAGGCCACATCTCTCGGCACAAGATTACCGAAAGCAGGATAGCGACGCTCGAGATAATAATCACGGTCACCCTCTGCAATATCGGAAGGCTTTACCTCTTTGTTCCTGAGCCTTTCAACATCCTTTAGTTTGGCTGGAACCCATATCCTGCCATCATTTCGCAGGCTTTCGCTCATCAGGGTAAGCTTTGACTGCGCATCGCCATGCACAGGAATACAGGTAGGATGAATCTGTGTAAACGCCGGGTTGGCAAACATCGCCCCTCTTCGATAGGCGCTCCATGCAGGAGTCACGTTTGAGCCCATAGCGTTGGTAGAGAGGAAAAAAACATTCCCATAACCGCCATTAGCAAGAACAACGGCATGAGCTGCATGGCGCTCTATTTCGCCGGTTACCAGGTTTCGGGTAATGATCCCTCGTGCTTTTCCATCGACAAGCACCATATCGAGCACATCGCGCCGATTGAACAGCGTAACATTGCCTGAAGCAATCTGCCGGCTTAATGCTCCATAGGCGCCAAGCAGCAGCTGCTGTCCGGTCTGGCCCCTTGCATAAAAAGTTCTTGATACCTGTGCTCCCCCGAAAGAACGGTTGGTCAGAAGACCGCCGTATTCGCGGGCGAAAGGCACACCCTGTGCCACGCAAAGGTCAATAATCTGATTGCTGACCTCAGCAAGCCGGTAGACATTGGCTTCACGCGCACGGTAATCGCCGCCTTTGATGGTATCGTAAAAGAGCCGGTAAGCGCTGTCTCCGTCATTCTGATAGTTTTTGGCGGCATTGATGCCCCCCTGTGCGGCAATACTGTGAGCACGGCGGGGAGTATCCTGGTAGCAGAACACCTTGACATTGTACCCGAGTTGACCGAGCGATGCTGCGGCCGAAGCCCCGGCAAGGCCTGTGCCGACCACGATGATATCAAGTTTGCGTTTATTGTTGGGATTTACCAGCTTGCAGCCCGATTTGTAGGCAGTCCATTTTTCAGCCACCGGCCCTTCAGGGATTCTGGCGTTGAGGCGTGTCATTGAGGAGTGTTGTGAGTGTTGTTTTCAATGAATAACACAGTCGTCGATAATTGTTATATTATTTAAATATTAGGAGATAAACAGGTATAACACTGAAGCCTACTGTAATAAGAACCGAATAGGCCGAACCGAGAAACTTTACTGCATCCGTATATTTGCTGTGGTTCAAGCCGAGCGTCTGAAATCCTGACTGAATGGCATGATTCAAGTGAATACCAAGGAATATAAAGCTGATAATATAGAGCAGTGCATACCAGGGAGTTGAAAACAGAAGCAGGGTTCGATGATAGAAGTCGTGGGGTTCTATACCTCGGGGGGGAGCGATAATGCCGATCTTGATGAAGTAGAAATCTATAAAGTGGAGGACGAGGAAGATGAAAACAATGATACCGGTATGAAACATGTACTTGGAAAAAAACGATGTTTCCGAGTTGTTCGCGCAAGCATAGGCGGTTGGCCGTGCAGCACGATTCTGGAAGGAAACCAGTACACCGAAGAGTATATGGAGCAGAAATCCTGCAAAAAGAACAATCTCAAACACTTTAATCAGCGGGTTGGTACCCATGAAGGTTGCTGCTTCGGTAAACATGCGACCTCCGTCATCTTTCAGCAGCATCAGATTGATGCCCAGATGCACACATAAAAACGTAACCAGAAAAAGCCCTGCAAGTGCCATAAGCACTTTTTTGGTAATCGAGGAATACAAGAGCATGGTATTCATACTGTGGTTATTTCGATGGAAAAGAACAGTGGATTTTCTCCTGAGGGCCGCAATTTACTTTCCTCTTTGCTAACTTCCAATAAAAAAATCACCTGTGACTGACCTCATCGACCAAAGCAACCGCTCTGAGGGGCGCAGCTTCTGCCTGTGCGATTTTAAGTGGAAAGCAGGAAAAAATGAAGGTGGAGTGTAAAAGCGAAGAGAGATCGGCAAGATTTTCAATGATGAGTATCCCGCTCCGAAGGAGCATGGAATGAACGGAAAAATCAACTGAGTCCGAAGAATCAACTGAAATCATATCAACGCCAATCCCTTTCAGATGAAAACCAGTCAACCACAGGGCCGCTTCAGGGGAGAGTACCGGGTAACCGGTGTAATATTCTCCTCGGCCCCAGTACTCACTCCATCCCGAGCAAAGCAGCAGAAAATCGCACTCTTGCAATTGAACTTCGTAAGCCTGGAGCTCTCCAGGGGAAATGACACCACAAACTAAAGCCCGAAGATCAATAGCGAAGCCTTTTCCCGTAAACCGGTCAAGGCTCAAGGCATCAAGCGAGTTCCCTTCTGGCAAAATATGCGAAGGCAGGTCAACATGAGTGCCAGTATGAGATGAAAGAGTAAGAAGCTGTTCTGCATAGCCATCCTTTTCAATGGATGAAAGCTGCTGAAATACCGGTTGCGGCGTCCCCGGATAACAGGGCATGTCCGGATGGATGGTCTGACTCAAATCAATTACCAGCATTGTCAGACAGCCTTGGATTTTCGAGCAATCCTCCCTGACACATAATCGACAATAGACTTCACCGCTGCCTCTCTTTCGCAATCACAAAACGTCTGATGTTCCGAACGCTCCAGCCACACGATTGACTTTTCCGAAGGCTTGGTAGCTATCCTGTCGCAGAGTATGGTTGCACTTTCAGGAAGGACAGTACTCTCCCTGCGGTTATGCAGAATAAAAACAGGAACAGTAACCTTACTCAAAAGAGGCAGGCTTTTTTTGAGCAGGTCAAAAAACGAAACAACAGCATCTGTAGGAACCCATGCATAATGCGGAGAACACCCTGCATTGCCCTTGGCGGCATAAGGTTTAAGATCCCATTTTTTTATGATCCCGCTCACGAGTGGCACAGCAAAATGCAGAGGACGACCCGGAGCAAAGAGAGAGGCAAGTTTGATAGCCGGCGCCACAAGCACCAGCGAATCAGTCTCGCTCTCATATCTGACAGCAAGATTAATTGCAAGAAGAGTACCCATGCTGTGACCGATAATAATAACCTGCTCTGCCGAACAGCGAAGCTCCTGAAATGCCTTGTCGACGTCACTCATCCAGTCTTCCCAAGTTACGCCCCGGAGCGCATCGGGAGATGAAGCCCCATGTCCTGCAAGCTGAGGCATGAGAACCGGAATGCCAAGCTCACACAGCGGCGCATATAAAGCGCTTACACTCTCAAGCGTCGCAGTGAACCCATGAATAATAAGAACGCCGAAAGGACTTTGCGTTGTGTGTTTTTCAGCCATAACATTTCGAAAATCTGCTTCTCCATTCTCCAACACCGAGCCACATGACGCCTCCGTAATGAAACATACAGGTTATCAGGTAATTTCTCGTAAAATAGCTATGTTTAAAGCAAATGAAACACAATGAAAGAGATGATCCGAAAGTTTATTCTGGCCGGATGCATAGTGCTCCCTCTGGCAATCAGTTCATGTACATCAACACGCACCCCTTATTCAAAGCATGACTTCAGAGGTATTTCACCAGAGGAGGCTTACCGGCTGGGTAAAATCAAAAACACCCCGTATATAATCAACGGCAGGGTCTATGTGCCCATGAACTACGAAGAAGCCATCGCCTTTGAGGAAACAGGCACCGCATCATGGTACGGCAAGGAAACCCTCGATCAGCATAATGGACAGCCAACAGCATATGGAGAAACATTCGACCCCTCAAAACCAAGCGCAGCCCACAAATATCTTCCACTGCCCTCTCTGGTAAAGGTAACCAACCTTTCCACCCAGGCATCAATCATAGTCCGGGTCAATGATCGCGGCCCGTTTGTCGATGACCGGGTTATTGATCTGAGCGCTGAAGCCGCAAAACAACTGGGATTCTTCGAAAAAGGCACCGCAAAAGTCAAAGTTGAAGTTATCTCCCGCTGATAAGCCTTGTTGCAATCAGCCTCCATTATTCAAGCGGGGAGTGCTGTTATTTTTTCATGACAGCAGCATCTTCCATAAACTTTTTAAGCCCGAGATCTGTCAGCGGATGATTGACGAGCTGGCGGATAATACTGTACGGGATGGTAGCAATATCAGCTCCAAGCATCGCAGAATCAACAACATGCTGAGGATGGCGCACGCTGGCGACAATCACCTCTGTCGTATAGCCATAGTTGTCATAGATGGTTACAATCTGCTCAACAAGCCCCATTCCATCGGTACTGATATCGTCCAGCCTTCCTATAAAAGGGCTCACATAGCTCGCTCCTGCCTTGGCTGCAAGCAGCGCCTGGTTTGGAGAAAACACAAGCGTCGCATTAGTGCGGATCCCCTGTTCTGAAAAATGCCGTATGGCTTTGAGTCCGTTTATGGTCAGCGGACATTTAATGACCACGTTTTCATGAATCGCCGCAAGGTCCTCACCCTCAACAATCATCTCCCGGGTCTCAAGACAGGTCACTTCAGCACTCACGGGACCATCGACAATGTCGCATATCCTGGCAATATGGTCCTTGAAATCCTGATAGGTAAACCTGGATGGATCCCCGACAATTTTTGCAATGAGCGAAGGATTGGTCGTAACACCGTCAAGAACTCCAAGATCCTTGGCACTCTGAATTTCCTCAAGATCAGCCGAATCAATAAAAAATTTCATTGTAATCTCCTCAAACGTTTACCTGCTGAATATCCAGCATGGCATTGAAGTTTTTAGCCTTTCTGCCTTCCCAGTTACGCTTGTGATATGCGTAGCCGGCAATAAGCGGAAGAGCAATAGTGGCTTCCGCAAAAACCATCTGCTCGTAAACCGTATCAACCTTGCCCCATGAGCTCGCTTCCTTGAGGGTCGAACCGGATAGAGCCCCATCACGCTCATCGGCAACTGTAATCTGTACTGCATACGTATGCATGGAAACATCTTCATACCCGAGCACCTCAGCAGCAACAACAATATCCTGTGTAAAGTTCTTGGGAACACCCCCGCCGATCATGAAAATACCGGTCTTGTCATTTTCGATCTTGATTCTGGTCAATTCACGAAAGTCCTTCACAGAGTCAATCGTAACATGCTTGTCAGGATTGTTCCATTGATGGTGCACCAGCCCGAACCCTGCAGAGCAGTCAGAAAACGCAGGGCAGAAAATCGGCACGCCATTTTCGTAAGCTTTATACACAATGGAGTTTTTATCGTGGTTGTTTGCCTCGATATATTTTCCCATTTCAACAATAAATTCACGGGACGAGTAGACACCAGGCTGCATGGCATTGGCAATGAGAGCCGTTGTATCGTCACAAACCCGAAGATCATCCTCATCTATATAGGTATCATAAATGCGATCGATATGCAGCTCCCTGAGCGTGGTATCATCGATAAACGGTGTACCCTGATAATGACGGAATCCAAGTGCTTCAAAAAAGTCCTGATCAACAATATTAGCGCCTGTTGAAACAATGGCATCAACCATATGGTTATCGATCATGTCAATAATAACTTGCTTCAATCCGGCGCTGATGAGCGAGCCCGCGAGGGTGAGAATGACAGCACACTCCTTGTCCTGCTGCATGAGATCAACTATGGAAGCTGCTCTCGAAAGATTTCTTGCCTGAAAAGCCGTATCGCCCATCTGCTCGACGAGAGAAACAACATTCAGCTTTTTAATATCAATATGGCGAACCGGCGCGCTTAATAACTCCTTTTTTCTAAATTCTGGCTGCATAACCGCTCCCGACCTGTTAAAAGTGACTAAATAAAAAAAGAGAGTAAGCTTACTATATCACACACTCAAATTACCGGATGCTGCTTCCTTCCGGATCTGACATGGTTGGGCAACCGAGTGTTGTATAGGACTTACTCTCTAATATATCAGTTTTTGAAGGCTTCTTTTGTCAAGAATTCAAAAACAAGTTCGATAATATAGCGCTATGAAAACAAAAAACAAATAAAGCCCTTTTATCTTTCTGTCAACTGTTATAACTTCTTGGGCATTTACAGCTTTAAATAAACAACGCCCTTGACTTGCCTGAATCAACCGCACTCTCCCCGGTCGAAACAGCAACAATTATCTTATGGCAGCACAACGAATTTTAAGCGGGATGAGGCCTACGGGCCAACTTCATCTCGGGCATTATACCGGAGCCCTTGAAAGCTGGGTTCAACAACAGAATCTGCTTGACGAAAAAGGCGCGCATGTCTATGAAACCTGCTTTCTCATTGCCGATTACCACAATCTGACCACCTCTCTTGAAACCGGAGAGATATACGCAAACACCCTTGACATGCTGATCGACTGGCTTGCCGCTGGTGTTGACCCCGAAAAAAGCCCGGTATTCCGCCAGTCTCAGATCAAGGAACATGCGGAACTTTTTTTGCTCTTCTCCATGCTGATCACCTCATCGCGCCTTGAAAGAAACCCTACACTCAAAGAGCAGGTACGCGATCTTAATATGGAATCAATGGTCTACGGACATCTCGGCTACCCTGTTCTGCAGGCCGCTGATATCCTGCTCTACAAGGGCAATGTTGTCCCTGTGGGCGAGGACCAGATCCCTCATGTGGAAATTACCAGAGAGATAGCCCGTAAATTCAACAATCACTACCCTCATCCCGTTATCGGGGAAGTCTTTCCCGAACCGGAACCTAAAATCACAAAATTTTCACGTCTTCTGGGCCTCGATGGCAAGGCTAAAATGTCAAAGTCTCTGGGCAATACCATTCTTCTTGCAGACGGCCCTGAAGATGTCTTTAAAAAAATGCGCACTGCAGTCACCGATACCGCTAAAATCCGTAAAAATGACCCTGGCCACCCTGAAGTCTGCACGGTATTCAGTTACCACGCCAGGTTTTCATCTCCAGAACAACTGGCCGGCATAGATGCAGATTGCCGTTCAGGCTCTCTTGGCTGTGTCGACTGCAAAAAGCTGTGTGCCGCAAATATCTCACTCGAGCTTGCTCCGCTGATTGAAAAACGGCACTATTATCAGTCGCAGATGGACCTCGTAAAAAACATTCTTCTTGAAGGAGAGGCAAAGGCAAACGTCATTGCCCGCCATACCATGCAGGAAGTGAGAACCGCCATGAAACTGGGCGAAACAAACTGATGCAACAATCTATTAGCGGCATACCCGGCAACAGCAAATTCGCCTTTATTTTTGATATGGACGGGGTTCTGACCGACAATATGCGTTTCCATGCCGATTCCTGGGTGGAACTCTTCAAAGATTACGGCCTTGAAGGGCTCGATGCCCAGCGATACCTTGTAGAAACCGCCGGAATGAAAGGTCTTGATGTGCTTCGCTACTTTCTCGACCCGAATATCAGTGAGGCTGAAGCCGAACACCTTACTGAACTCAAGGATTTCCTTTACCGCGTCAAGTCACGCGACCTCATCAAACCCATGGCCGGACTCTCTGAATTTCTCGATGCCGCTGCGTCAAGAGATATCCGTCTTGGCATAGGCACCGGTGCAGGTCCCCGCAATATTGATTATGTGCTCGGCCTTTTAAGCCTTACAGATAAATTCCAGGCCATTGTAAACCCCACCCATGTCCGAAACGGCAAACCCCATCCTGATATTTTTCTTCGTGCCGCCGAGCTGCTGGAGGTAGCCCCTTCGGCCTGCATTGTTTTTGAGGATGCCATCCCCGGTATTGAAGCAGCCAGAAAGGCAGGAATGAAATGTGTTGCCGTAACAACAACAAACCGAGCTGAAGCATTCAGCACTTTCGACAATATTGTCCGGATTATCGACGATTTCAGAGGACTCTCTGTGAATGATCTTTGTACTCTCATCCATCAGAAGCAACCCGCGACCCTATTATAAAAGAACCAACATGCATGAATTTTTTCTTCCTGTCATCCAGAGCGCACTCCGCCGGGCAGGTATTGAGACTGATAAACAGATCATTATCGAACAGCCTGCGGACAAAAAGTTCGGAGACTTTTCCTCAAACATAGCCCTGCTTACAGCAAAAGAGTGCAAACGAAACCCTCGTGAACTTGCGCGCGAAATTATCGAGCATCTTGTATTTCCTCCAGATACCATTGCGAAAATCGAAGTGGCCGGGCCGGGGTTCATAAACTTTTATCTGACATCCCTCTTCATCATGCGTTCGCTCCAGCAGGTGCTGCGAGACGGCGATGCCTATGGAAAAGGCACCGTCGGAACAGGGAAAACAGCGATTGTTGAATATGTCAGTGCCAATCCAACCGGGCCGCTGACCATTGGACGCGGCCGAGGTGGCGTACTGGGAGACTGCATTGCAAATCTTATCGAATCACAGGGCTACAAGGTTACCAGGGAGTACTATTTCAACGATGCCGGCCGGCAGATGCAGATTCTTGGAGAGTCAGTCCGGCTCCGCTACCAGGAACTGTGCGGCAAAACGATAGAGTTTCCTGACACCCATTACCAGGGCGAATACATCCGCGAAATTGCCGGGAACATATATCACCAGCATGGAGCGGCTCTTGCAGAAAGCCAGGAAGTGCTGACCTTTAAAAACAGTGCTGAAGCAATCATTTTCAGCTCAATAAAAAAGACTCTTGAACGGCTCAGCATCCGTCATGACTCTTTTTTTAACGAGCATACTCTCTACACCCCCGACGAAGCCGGCATAACCGCCAACCAGAGAGTTATTGAAGCACTGCGGGAAAAAGGATTCATTGCCGAATACGATGGAGCCACATGGTTTCTGACAACAAAGCTCGGCCAGGAAAAAGACAAAGTCCTTGTCAAATCCTCAGGCGAACCAAGCTACCGCCTGCCCGATATCGGCTACCATATCTCCAAGTTCGATCGCAACTTTGCACTGATCGTCAATGTATTCGGTGCCGATCATATTGATGAGTATCCTGATGTCATCGAGGCTTTAAAAATACTTGGTTACGATACTGCTCGAATCAAGATAGCCATTAATCAGTTTGTGACAACGACCGTCGACGGCCAGACACTTAAAATGTCAACAAGAAAAGGCAATGCTGATCTCCTGGACGATCTGATTGATGATGTCGGTGCCGACGCTACAAGACTGTTTTTTATCATGCGCAGTAAGGACTCGCATTTGAACTTCGATGTAGACCTTGCAAAAAAGCAGTCCAAAGAAAACCCGGTTTTCTATCTTCAGTACGCTCATGCCCGAATCTGCAGCCTCCTGCGCATGGCACTTCAGGAAACCGGCTTTGACCCCTCATCAAGCCCGGATCACCACCATCTTGAGCTGCTCACCTCTCCGGCAGAACTCCAGCTTGGATTTGCCCTGCTCGATTTTCCTGATATGATTAAAACAAGCGTGCGCCTGCTTGAACCGCAAAAAATGGTTGAATACATGCATTCGGTTGCTGAACTCTTTCACAGGTTCTATCAGGAGTGCCCCATTATCAAAGCAGAGCCTGATACAGGCAAAGCACGACTCTTTCTTTCTCTGGCAACACGTCAGGTATTGCGCAACGGCTTCAGGATTCTCGGCGTTTCAGCTCCGGAATCAATGTAAAGGGGGCTATGGATGCCGGTAAAGTCCATACCCCAGGATATAGCGATTCACCCTTGGGGGCACAAATCCCGACACGCTTTGCCCGGCCGAAATGAGCTCCCTTATTTCCGTTGATGAAACCTCATAGGCAAAATCAATAACCTTTATAGATACTTTCTGAAGTAAAGCATCAGAAAGCGCAGCACTTCCCTCGACAGGGGTTCTTCTGAACACCGCAATATCGCACAGGGAAGAGAGCTTCTCATAATCCTTCCACGAGTGAAACTCCCTGAAACTGTCCTCACCGACAAGGAGGGTCACGCTATCGTGGGGGTAGAGTTGGCGGGCATACTTCAAAAGATCTACCGTATACGAAGGCTGCTGTTTTTCAAGCTCCCATCCGCTTACCTGACTGCACGGTCCAGTGATATTGATTTCCGAAGAGAGGCACTCAGCCATACGCTTTCTATGTTCGTCAGAAACGCTGTGATGCTGCTTAAACGGATTATTGGAAACCGAAATTAATATTCTATCGATTTCGAGGAGCTCTCTGGCATAAAGACAGAGAGCGAGATGACCATTATGCGGGGGATCAAATGTTCCGCCAAAAACCGCCAGATGCACCTGTAGCCTCCGGTCAGATTTTTTTGAGATGTTGAGTGATATTTTCTTTTGTACCCTTCATTTCCATCTGTTTTACCGGATAAAGCTGCAAGTACTGATCCAGCACCTGTCCTGCTTCAAACCATTTCTGGCGTTTTACCAAAGCATCTATTTTTCCAGCCCATGCCTGCTGCACAAATCCGGTATCGGGGTAGCGCTTTAATATCTCATCATAAAATATGACGGCAGCTTTATATTTTTTGAGCTGAACATACTGCCTTGCAATAGAATAGATGTTTTTAGCGAGTTTATTTCTCAGCTCAGGAATTGCCTTTTCAGCATATTTCAACGAATCGGCTTTTGCAAGTTCAGCGGTAGCTTTCGCATATCGCTCCTTATATATCGGATTCTCCGGATTTATCTTCAAGAGCTCCCTGTAGGTCTCCACATCGCCTAATGTCTTTGAATCATCCGGTGCGGGATAAAGATCCATATAAATGGAAAATTGATCTATAGCTTTTTGGGTCTCCTGCTGGTCAAGATCAAAATTTGGAGAAAGCTTTTCATGTGATTTTGCAATCAGAAACTGGGCAGTTTGAGCATAATGAGTTGAAGGCACCTGCTTCAACAGCCGTGTAAATATTTCTGAAGAAAGCAGATACTGACCGGAATTGTAATAGGTCTCGCCAAGAAGAAAAAGCACCTTGTCCTCAAGAGGCGTTGCCCGTGAGGTTACAAGCAGAGATTCAAGCGTGAGAGCCGCGCTGTCATAATCCTTTTCAACATAAAGCTTCTCGGCTTTTGCATACCCTTCGGAAACAATAACCGCTGCAGTCGGGGCAGCAGCTGGCTTGGACGATGAACATCCTGAACTCATCAATAAACCAGCAGTAAAAAGCATCGCAACTGAACGTGAACAAAATCTGGCAACCGGCATAGAGCAACTCCATTATCCTCTTTTTTTGAAATCCGAACCGTATAATACAAAACTGACGAAAAAGAAACCCCAACTCTTTGCGGGCAATCACCCCGATGATTTTTTCGTGCCTTTGTATTGGTACCCGATAGTCTGAAGGGACACCGAAGATACAAGAGAAAGGAACGTACAGAAAATACCTGTTGTGGAGCTTAGGGGAGTCGAACCCCTGACCTTCTCATTGCGAACGAGACGCTCTACCAACTGAGCTAAAGCCCCCTGATTATCTGCTGTGCAATTTTTTTCGCACTGCCACAAAAAATAATGCAAAAAAGTTTAAAAAAATAGCCTGCATATGCAGGCTATTTCCATATCGAAACATTGAGTCCTCACCAGATAGTTATGGCCACTCAGGCAACAAGTGTCTGACGGAACCTCTCCAACTGATGACTGATGCTGCCATCAAAAATAGTATCCCCGATTTTAACGGAAACGCCACCGATCAAGCCTTCATTTTCAGAGATCTTCGCCCGGATTTTCTTGCCCGTATAAACTTCAAGACGCCGAATCAGTTCGCTGTACTGCTCGTCAGAAAGCTTAACTGCACTGGTAATATCAACATTGATTATCCCTCTTTTTTCGTCAAGAAGAATTTGAAATTCGTCAATAATTTCAGGCAGAAGCCCAGCGCGTTTTTTCCTGGCAACCAGCTTTAAAAAAAGAAACATTTTATCCCCGATGGAATCCTTAAAGATCTCCTCGAAAATATGGATTTTTTTATCACCATTAACGAGAGGACTACGCAAAGCTTGAACAAGATCACGGGAATTTTCAAGGACAACCTTAATCACCTGAAGCTCTTCTACAATCTGATCCAGAAAGTTACCCTCTTCAGCTGCTGAAAGAAGAGCGGAAGCATATCTTCGGCTTGTAATTACACTTGACATTTCGTGACCTGTTTCAGTTACGGTTTGTTGAAAGATCCTGAATCATGGTGTCAACGATCCTTTTCTGAGTATCGGCATCAAGATTGCTCTTGATAATTTTTTCAGCGCCTCTAACGGCCAGATCAGCAACCTCATTTCTCAGCTCAGCAAGAGCACGGCGTTTTTCCTGCTCAATTTCATCTTTTGCCGAAGCAATCATTTTTTGAGCTTCCGCCTGAGTCTTTTCAGCTATATCAGCACGGAGTTTTTCGGCAAAATCCTTTCCTTCACGGATAATCCTGTCAGATTCAGCGTCAGCTTTTGCAAGCAGTTCCTTGTTTTTACGCAGAATAGCTTCGGACTCGTCCTTTGCCTTATGCGCACGGTCAATGGATGACTGAATGCCTTTTTCCCTCTCTTCCAACGCATTGAGGATCGGCCCCCAGGCAACCTTCTTGAGAATCAGCAGCACAATCACAAAGGTAATCGCTGTCCAGAAAATAAGACCGGGATTCGGGCTCAGAAGACTACCGGCAAGAAGTATAATTCCTGACGTAAGCATGAACAATTTTTCCGTTAACGGTTAATAAAACCCGATTGCGACATCAAAAAAGATAAGCCGCAATCGAGATTTCTGTCTGTATCGAGTTCGCTACAAGTGCTCAAGTATTACTTAAGAGCAAGAAGCACACAGATAACTTCGCCGAACAATGCAACACCTTCGATAAGAGCTGCAGCAATAATCATGGTAGTACGGATATCCGAAGTAGCTTCCGGCTGACGGGCTGTACCCTCAGCGGCAGAAGCGGCAATGTTGCCAATACCAAGACCTGCACCAATAACAGCCAGACCGGCGCCAAGACCTGCACCTAAATAAGCTAAACCTAAACCTTCCATCTTGTAATTACCTCCGTTTATTTGTTGTAAGTTTTTTGCTAAAGGATAATTAGCAGTTTTAAAAGCGTTTAATCAAAAGTATCAAAATAAGAGTTATTCCTTAATAATCCTGAGTCCATTTTAATGATGCGCAGCCCCGGCTGCACTCTCATCATGTCCTTCATGCGCTGTAGCAAGACCGATAAAGAGCGCTGAAAGCATGGTGAAAACAAATGCCTGAAGAAACGCAACAAACAGCTCAAGCAGATAAATGAAAATGGCAAAGGGAACCGAAACAGCTACGGCAACGATGTAGCTCTTCAGAATAAAACTGATGAAAATCAAACTGAGAATAATGATATGGCCTGCCGTCATGTTGGCAAAAAGACGGACGGTAAGCGCAAAAGGTTTCGTAAACTGACCGATAATCTCAATCGGAACCATGATAATCCATAGAGACCAGTGAGTCCCTGCGGTAAGGTGCTGCAGATAACCTTTGACTCCGTGAGCTTTGAAAGCAGCAATCTGGGTAACGAAGAAGGTGAAGATAGAGAGTGTCAGGGTAACATTGACGTTACCGGTAGCTGTTGCTCCGTAGGGAATAAGACCAAGAAGGTTACAGAACAGGATAAAAAAGAAAACCGTCAGCAGGTAGGGAAGATGCTTTTCGTAACCATGGCCGATATTTGACTTGGCAACATCAAGCCTGATAAACTCCACAAGTGCCTCCATGGCGTTGGCCAGCCCCTTTGGAGCCTGACGGTTAGTCAGGTTCTTGTAACTTCCGCCGACCACGGAAAAAACTATCACAAGCAGTGCCGATACCAGCCAGAGCATCACCACATGCTTTGTAACTGAAATATCATATCCCCCCACAACTATTTTCGGAAGATTGATTGACCCGAAGGGCTCAAAGGCAAAAACATTGTTATCAAGGATATGATGCATAATAACGTCACCGGCCTTTTCCTCTCCTTCAGGAGCTTCAGCGCCATGAGCCGCTTCAGCTGCAGGTACGGCGACTGCCGGAGCTGCAACAGCTGCTGCACTGTTTTTCGGAACGTCTGACGACTCTCCGGACGCGGCAAAAGCATGGCCATTCACGTTGAGAAGAAGTGGCACAAGAATCGCAATAACCTTAAGTATAGCCTTAGGCTGTATGACGTTTACCCGTTTCATGCAGTTTTCTTTTTCTGTTTGTTTTTCTTTTGATACCCGAGAATTTCAACAATCACATAGATACAGTAAAACGCGAAAAATGAAAAGACAAAGTCGTTGATGACCGCGAGGTTCCTGATAATTATAACCGCGACAAGCACCATCAATACTAACAGTCTGACCGTCAGACCCCCAAATACGTACTTTGTGAATACCGCTGACTCCTTGTCAAGTGCATAGTCAAAAAGCAGATAACCGGCGACAGCATTGGCAACAACCATTACCCAGGCAAGAAAGACCGAGTGATAATCAACACTTCCGGGATTAAGACCTAAAAAAATTATACCCCATAAAATGACGGACAAGATACATAACTTAATAAAAAATTCAAATATTGGCTTCATCTCTCCCTTTACATTCTTAATTTAACAGTGGGAAACCGGTAAAACGCCTTATTTTTTTTTGTTAGCCTGGCGAACCACTTTCATAAGAACGAGAGCCATGCCAGCCATACCAAGCACAACACCCGCAAGCAGCAGGAGCGGCGACGTGCCAAGCTTGCCATCTGCCCAATAACCCAGCAATACAAACAATGCAAAGCTTAAAGCAATCTGCAGGCCAATACCCATATAATCTGAAATCGCCCGCACGGAGCGCCCGAACTGTTCCGGAAATCGCTCGTCATCATCTCTTTTCATTGTTGAGCGTCCTTGTTTTCATTCAGACCAGCACCGGTTCTTTTCGAAAAAACTACACGAGGGTACCTGGGAGTAACAAGTCACGAGCTGGAAGATACTATCTCTTCGGGAAATAATGAACCTTTACCGATAATCTTAATGACAAACCCGATTAACCCGGCCAGCGTGCCTCCGGAATACATAGTTCCGCACTGTTTCCGTCAATTCATCCAGCTCATCGCCCTGCAGAGCACAAGAAAAGGCGGAATAAGCAACGCCCCCTATTATTCACTGAATCTTGGCAGTAATACTGAAGACAGCGCAGACAATGTTCACCGTAACACCCTGCGGCTCTGCTCTGCAATCGGCATCGATCCCGAAAAAATGGTCAGCTCCGTACAGGTTCACGGCACCGAAATACTTGCAGCCGATAAGCCAGGGCGGCACAAGGGTTTCGACGCATTGATCACCGATAAAAAGGATCTCTTTTTATGCATCTATACTGCAGACTGCTATCCGATACTGATCTTTGATCCCCGGCATCAGGCTGCAGGAGCCGTTCATGCCGGATGGAAAGGCAGTGCCGGCCATATTGTAAAAAAAACCGTCGCCGCCATGCAGAAAAACTTCAACTCCATTCCTGCCGAGTGTTTTGCCTGGATAGGCACAGGAATTTCAGCAACGGCCTACGAGGTCGGGCTTGATGTCGCAAGGGAATTTCCGCATGAGAACTGGCGGCGTTCTGTATTGCCGCAAGAGAACGATAAATACTTTCTTGATCTCCGTCTTGCAAACTACCACCAGCTGCTTGCCTCAGGCATTCCTCCTTCGAACATCGAACAATCTCAATTCTGCTCACTTGGCGACAGCAGCATGTTTTTCTCCTACCGGCGCGATAATGGAAAAACCGGCCGTATGGTAAGCCTGATCGGTATCCGGTCGCTCTAGACGCCGGCCTCCCGATCAGGAGAGAATATCAACTGTACCCCTTTCCATAGGAGCCATAGAGCTCATGAGCCTGACGGGATATCTCCTCCCTGAAATCCGGATGGGCAATGCTTGCAAGCGCTTCGGCTCTCTGCCGCAGATTTTTGCCATGCAGATTGACAATTCCGAATTCGGTAACCACATACTGCACATGAGCCCTTGTCGTAACGACACCCGCTCCCGGCTTCAGCTGCGGCACAATCCTCGACAATCCCTTGCTTGTAGTCGACGGCAGCGCAATAATCGGCTTACCGCCTTCTGAAAGCGCTGCACCTCGTATAAAGTCCATCTGACCGCCGACACCTGAATAAAATTTCTGCCCGATCGAATCAGCACACACCTGGCCTGTCATGTCAATTTCAAGGGCACTGTTAATTGCCGTCACACGGGGATTTCTCCTGATTTCCCGTGTATCGTTGACATAATCCGAAGGCAGCATCGCAACAAGAGGATTGTCATCCACAAAATCATATAATTTTCTGGTACCAATAAGAAAGCTTGCCACAATAATCTCCTTATGGGTCCGCTTTTTTCGCCCGTTAATCACACCTTTTTCCACAAGGTCAATAATGCCATCCGAAAACATTTCAGAATGAATGCCAAGGTCTTTATGGCCGGAAAGCGAAGCAAGTGTGGCATCAGGGATGGCGCCGATTCCCAGCTGAAGCGTCGCCCCGTCCTCAACGATAGAAGCAATATGGCTGCCGATGCGGATCTCCTCGTCACTTAACACATGTCTGGGAGTTTCAAGAATGGCATCAGACACATCAACCATTGCATGGATCTTGCTGATATGAAGCAGCCCTTCTCCAAGAGTTCTCGGCATGTTCGGATTGACCTGTGCAATAACCAGTTTTGCAGAATGGAGAGCAGCAAGGGTAACATCGACTGAAACACCGAGAGAGCAGTAGCCATGTCGATCAGGAGGTGAAACATGAACAAGGGCTACATCAAGGGGAAGGATTTTGTTAAGGAAGAGAGAGGGGATTTCACTCAGAAAAACGGGAATCGCATCAGCGTCGCCATTCTGAACCGACTGCCTGACATTTTTACCGACAAACAGAGCGTTCAACCTGAAACTGTCACGATACTCCGGCCTTGCATAAGCCGCGTCCCCTTCGGTGTGAAGACTGACGATTTCAACATTTCTCAACTCAGCGGAGCGTTGAACCATCGCATCAATGAGCCGCTGTGGAGTGGCAGCTGCAGTATGCAAAAAAACCCTGTCGCCCGATTTAATTTTTGTTACCGCTTCTTCTGCAGAAAGGGGCCGATAGCTCATTGCATCCTTGCGTTTGATTATGCCAGAAATTCAGACACCATTATTTTTTCGGCGAAGATAAGCCGGCGTATCTGTCAGGCCTTTCTCAATCCTGTCTTCACGCTCTCCCTTCACGCCAAGGGCGAGCGGATTGTGATCGGCGTCACGCGCACCCTGTTTTCCGCTCCCGACCTCACGGGTGTCATGTATCGACAACTGTCTTCGTATGTAAGCGGGAATACGCAGATCCTCCTCCTGCCTCTCGGAAAAAAGGGTTGCAGTCGATCTTGCAGGCTGGGCAGACTGGACAACACTACCTGACCTGAGCGCATGCATCGGCGTAACAGGGCGCCGGACAGCCGTCTCCTTTCCGTCCTCCTCTGCTTTTCGCTTGAAGCCGGTAACAATAACAGTAACCCTTATTTCACCTGATACCTGAGGTTCATCCACATATCCATTGATAATCTTGGCCTCACTGCCCACCTGTTCCTCGATATAGTTCATGGCGTCCGACATGTCGCGCATGGTGACCTCGCCAGTAATGTTGACCAGAACGCCTTTAGCGCCTTTTACCGATACACCTTCAAGCAGAGGGCTGTTGAGCGCATCCGATGAAGCTTTGAGGGCCCGCCGGTCACCTGCCGCAGCAGCAGAACCCATAACAGCATCTCCCGCTCCCGACATAATGCTGCGGACATCTGCAAAATCGACATTGACATGCCCATGGCGGGTAATAATATCAGCAATCCCTTTAGCCGCCCTGTAGAGCACATCATTAGCCATATTAAAAGCTTCGGTGGCGCTTACCCCTTCCTCGGCAATACTCAGTATCTTCTCATTTTCAACAAGAATAAGAGTGTCAATATACTTTCGCAGTTCAGCAATCCCTCCGTCGGCAATCTTGGCTTTCACCTGGCCCTCAAAATTGAACGGCCTTGTAACGACTCCAATGGTGAGAATGCCCATATTCCTGGCAATCGAGGCAATAACAGGTGCTGCGCCGGTCCCGGTACCTTTACCCATCCCTGCGGCAATAAATACAAGATCCGCCCCCCTGAGCTGAGCCGCAATGATTTCACGATCATCATCAGCCGCCTGACGCCCCTTGGCCGGATCAGCACCCGCACCAAGCCCGTTAGTGGCTTTCTTCCCGATCTGCACCCTGAGAGGAGCTTTTGAGTTCAGGAGTGCCTGACGGTCAGTATTGAACACGATATATTCAACACCGCTTATTTTCCTGTCAATCATGTTATTTACAGCATTGCCGCCGCAACCTCCGACGCCGACAATTCTTATGGTGACCCCTTTTCCCTGGTCACTGTCAAACAGCCCGGGATCAAGCTCAAATGCCATCGTGTCAGTTCTCCTCGTTAAAAGGCTTATGTATATATCGAATCATAGATTATCCCAGAATTTCTTCATCCGGTCCACAATTTTCTTTCCGGCGGGATTCTGCTCCTGCACCTCCGGTTCCTCAGCGATCTGTACCGGAATATCAGGCTTAATTTCCCCTGCTGAAGGCGAGAACCTATAATCTTCAGAGAGATTATTCTGAAATGCATGGGCAACAAGCCCCATAACAGTAGCGTACATAGGGTTGTTGACGGAACCCTTAATCCCGCCCGATACCCCTTCAGGATACCCGATCCGGATATCAAGCCCGAGAACATCATGAGCAAGCTCTTCAGTCCCGGGAAGAAGAGATCCTCCTCCCGTTATTATTGCACCGGCATTGATATATTCATAATAGCCCGACCGCTGTATTGAATCACGCACAAGCTCAATAATCTCCATCATTCTTGCCTCAATAATCATCGTCACCGAGCTCTTCGGAAAAGTTTTCTGCGGACGGCCCTCAATACCTTCAATAAGAATAGCCTCATCCTCCCCACTGATCTGAGCGTAAGCGCAGCCATGCTTTATTTTCAGCTCCTCAGCCACCTCATAGAGTGCCTTGACGCCATGAGCCAGATCATGAGTAACATCATTTCCCGCAACTTTGATAACCTCCGAATAGCGGATTGCACCATCAATATAAATAGCCACCTCAGTGGTCCCTCCGCCAATATCAATGACAACCACGCCGCTTTTCTTCTCCCGCTCCTTCATCACCGCCATACCCGAGGCAACCGGCTCAAAGGTAACCGCACTGATCTCCAGCCCGGCCTTTTCAACACACTGCTTTATATTGCGGATCTTGGTTCTCAGTCCCACAACGATATATGCGCTGCCTCTCATGGTCGTACCTGCCATGCCTATCGGATCAAGCAGCCCCTCCTGATCATCAACAATGAACTCCTGCGGAATCACATGAATAATTTCATGATCAATATCCAGATACCTGATATTGGTTTTGGCCTTTTCCAGAAACCGCCTCACATCGGACTCATTGACAATCCCCGTCTGGTTGACGCTTATTTCCGAATTACTGTGAATACAGTGGACATGTGCACCAGAAATGCCGACATTGACGCCAAGAATGCGAATGGACGACTCCCGCTCAGCATCAGCAACGGCCGCCTTTATAGCATCAACAGTCTTGTTGATATTGACAACTGTAGCCCTCTGAAGACCATCGGAATTAGATCGTCCTTTTCCAAGTACATTGAGCTTTCCTAATTCATCCTTTTCGGCAACGACAACACACACCTTTGTTGTACCGATATCAAGACCAACAGCAATATTGCTTTTCAGCATTGTTCTCTTTCTGCGTGATTATAACTTGGAACTATTCTGGGTAGCCTGAGGCAACAGTATATCCTTTGTAAAGATCCTGTCCGTGAACCGGAGATCCACGCTCTCATATGAGCCGAACCCTTTTTTTGAAACTACCTTTTGCCAAAATATCTCGAATTTTTTCAACTTTTCCTTGAAGTTCCCGTCATTACCGACAATAAAACGGGTAGGAGCCTGTACCGCCACACAGTAGGTCAGATTGTTCCCTTCAAAGTGTAGTTCCCGAATAAGCAGACGCGCATAACTGGTCTCTGAAAGTGCCGAAAGAAACTGCCGGAGCACCTCCAGATCACGACTGTCAAGTTGCTGAAGACCATTTCCCACAGCTTTCAAACGGCTTATGCCCGACACCGAAAGCAATTTCGGCAGTTGCACCGTCAACTCTTTTTTCGCCGGCAGAAGAAACCCTTCAGTATCAACGGCCATAATCTCTCCGTTCATCACCGTCAAAGCGAGAGGCACACGCTCCATAACCTTTACACGGACAATTCCGTTCAGCTCCTTGCTGATCACCGCATCCCTGACAAAGGCAAAACGCATAACCCTGGCTTTTAATTCAGCCGGATCAAGCTCCTCGATACCTCTGCCTTTATAGCTCTTCATGACCGATGCAAAATCCTTGGCAACAGCACTCGACACTCCTTCTACAACAATGTCGCGGACAACCACATCCTTTTTCCAGCGAGAGGAATAATTCGCCAGCGCGGCCAACCCGGCAAGAACCACAAACAGAATAAATACTCTTGCTTTCCAGTTACCCCCATGAGCCGGAACAGTACCATCAGGCATTTCCCCCCCATCGCCCTCTTCAGAATATCCCAAAGGAGCCGTGTCAGGGTAATAATCTTTTCGTTCACCTTCAGCCATACACAAAAGTTTTTTCAAATCCTTTCATGAGGTCACTCTCATTTTCCGGTTAAACACTTACTGCAAGCCTCGGCAACTCTCGAAGCCAGTATGGTGATGTCGCCCGCACCCATAAACAGAAGCATGTTCCCATTCTTCATATGCCCTTCAAGAGCCGAAAAAAGAGGCTCCTTTTCAGCAATAAACTCTACATGCTTTCCCCCTGCCTTTCGAACCGCAGCAGCCACCAGCCCCCCGTCGACACCAGGAAAATCCGCGGCCTTTTCCCGCGACGGATAAACATCCGCGACATAGACAATGTCAGCTCTTGAAAGCGCCCAGCCATATTCATCAGCAAACTCTCTCGTACGCGAAAACAGATGCGGCTGAAAAACAGCAATGACTTTCGATTCCGCCCATCCGCTTTTAGCCGCCTTGACGGTCGCCTTCACTTCAGAAGGATGATGGGCGTAATCATCAACAACCATTAACCCTGCGCCATTATCGTATTTCACCTGAAACCTTCTCCTCATGCCGCTATACCTGCCAAGCCCGGCAATCAGCCGTTCGGGCACAATCCCAAGCTCAATACCCGCCGAAAAAGCCGCCAGGGCATTCAGCACATTATGTCGACCCGGCACATTGATGCAGACATCACGATACTCCCGGCCATAAGCCTGCACAGTAAAGGTTGCGTGTTGTTTTTCAAGCACAATGTCCGTCGCCATCACATCGGCAGGCTCGTCAATTCCGAACGTCGTATAGAGGCGGTTCATTAAAGGGATGATCTTTCTGATCTCCGGCCAGTCAACACAACAGATCACCCGCCCGTAAAAAGGCACTTCATTGGCAAAAGCAATAAATGCCTGCTTCAGCTCATCAAGCGTCCCGTAGGTATCCATATGTTCCGACTCAAGACTGTTGACAATGGCAATCGTCGGAGTAAGCTTTAAAAACGCACGATCAAACTCATCAGCCTCAATCACCATATACTTTCCATCCCCGACAACGGTACTGCCTTTCAGATAATCCGATATCCCGCCAATCATTACCGTAGGCGACTCACCCGACTCGATAAGCATCGTGGCGATCATGGCGGTAGTCGTTGTCTTCCCATGAGTTCCCGCAATGCATATGCCATATTTATAGCGCATAAGCTCACCAAGCATCTCGTCGCGTTTGATGACCGGAATACCCGCTTTTTCAGCAGCCAGGATCTCAATATTCTCTTCCGGCCTTATCGCCGACGAGTACACGACCACATCACACGCAGCTACCTGCTCGGCCCGATGCCCCCGGTAAATTACCGCACCATTCGCTGCCAGCCTGTCGGTCACCTCGCCGGATGAGAGGTCGGATCCCGACACCCCGAAGCCCGACTTCAGCAGCAGTTCAGCAATGGCACTCATTCCAGCGCCTCCGATTCCTACAATATGAACACTTTTTGTTTTCCCGAGTTCCATGTGTGTTACGCTCTCTTCCTGTTAATGTGTTTTTGCAAGACCGATAATTCGCATAGCCAGCTGGCGGGCTGCATCCGGATACGCCAGTGTGCGTGAAGCCGCTCCCATGCTTTTCAGTTTTTCCGGATCACCGAGCAGTTCAAGAATATTTTTTATCGATCCCTCTTCACCAAGCGCGCCATCCTCAATCATAAGAGTCGCCCCGTTCTTCAGAAGCGCACGCGCATTATACCGCTGATGATCTCCGGTCGCATAGGGATACGGCACAAGAACCGAAGGCTTCCCGAGATTGGTCAGCTCCGCTAGAGATGATGCCCCTGAACGGCAAAGCACCAGATCAGCGGCACTGTATGCTGACCCCATATCCTCAATGTAAGGCCCCACCCATAGATAAGGCGAAGGCGCGACCTCTTTCTTTATCCGTTCATAATCAAGCGCACCCGTCTGCCATATAAGATTTCCGGAAACGGTAATATCGCTGAGCCGCTTAAGCACCGCATTGTTTATCGAACGCGCCCCACGACTGCCGCCGAAAACAAGAAGGGTAGGCCGCTCGAAGCTCAAGCCAAAACGAACCCTTGCCACATGCCCGTTCTGAGGCTCAAACGACCGGGCAGGATTGCCTGAAACAAAGACGTTCTTTTTTTTAACAATAAAGCGCCGTGCCTCCTCAAAAGAAAGATGCACCTCACAGGCAAGTGTCGAAAGCAGTTTAGTCGTCACACCCGGAAACGCATTTTGTTCCTGAATGAGTGTTTTTTTCCCCGTAAGCTGAGCAGCGAGAAGCAATGGAGCGCTTACAAACCCCCCGGTACCGACAACAACATCCGGCTTCTCCCGCCCGATGAGCGCAACCGCACGTCCCACCGCCGATGCAAAATCGACAAGCACACTGAAATTTGCAATGATATTTCCGAGAAATGCCCCTCTTTTCAAGCCTCTTACCGGAATAAGATGAAGCCTGTAGCCGAGTCTCGGCACTTCGGTCGACTCAATGCCGCTTACCGTTCCCGCAAATGAAATCCCCGCATCCCCGACAAGCTTCCTGAGCTCTGCGGCCATAGCTACAGCCGGATATAAATGACCTCCCGTTCCACCGCCTGCAAAAAGAACCTTCATACCGCAACCCTCGCCTTAACACTTTTTTCAATCGCACGTTTCTTGTATCGGGATATACTCATAAGAATGCCGACGCCAAGGGAGTTAAGCAGCAGCGCCGTGCCGCCATAACTGATAAAAGGCAGCGCAACACCGGTGGTCGGTATCAGATGGCAGGCGACCGCTATATTGATATAAGCAAAAAGAGTAATCGCCATAGTGATCCCGCAGGCAACATATTTCCCGAATTTATCCGGCGCATGCTTGGCTATGACCATCCCGCAGACAAAAAAACCGGTAAAAAGCGCAATAAGAGCAATCCCTCCGACAAACCCGTACTCCTCTCCGATAATGACAAACACAAAATCATTATACGAGAGCGGCAGATAGAGATCCCTCTGCTTGCTGGCTCCAATGCCGAGTCCAAACGTCCCCCCGTTTCCGAGGCCGATAAGCGCCTGCACAACCTGATAGCTCATCACTTTTTCATCCTTGCTGGTAAAGGAGAGCAGACGGGCCGCCCTGTAGGGAGCCGCAATGGCAAACACAACCCCAATGGGAATAAGCAGCGAAAACGTCGAAAGGAGATGCCGGACATTGACACCGCCGATAAACATCAGCATAAACCCTATCAGGGCAATAAGCGATGCCGTACTGAAATTCGGCTCAAGAGCCACAAGCGACACAACGGCCATCAGAATAGTAAGCAGGGGATAGTACGAGTTATTGAGGTCTCGTATATAACTCTGTTTTTCGGTTATAAGCCGTGAAAAATGAAAGATGATCGCATATTTGGCAAAGTCCGACACCTGAAATTTAAGTGGACCGACCCCTATCCAGCGAGCCGCTCCCGAAATCTTCCCGAAAGCTTTCAAGAGAAGAAGCGACGTGAGAAGAATAATGCTTGCAAAAAGGATGATCTTGCTGGTCTTCAAGAAAAAATGATAGTCCAGTTGCGCAACCAGCAGAATGGTTATGATGCCAAGAACAGAAAAAGTCAGCTGACGCCACAGAAAATACTCAGGGTTCGAATATTTGGTTTCAGCCCATCCCGCTCCGCTGCTATAGACAATAACAACACCGATGCACATCAGAATGGTAACAATAAGCATCAGCAGCTTCCCGGCAATACCCTCTCCCCGTGAAGGCAGCACAAGTTCATCAGAAGGATTTACCACCACGGCATCGGAAATGATATCTGTATTCAGCATGGCAGTAAGTGATGAACACATTGTTTGAACTTTATTCCACGATCCTCGAAATTCTCAAACATGTCAAAGCTGGCGCATCCGGGTGAAAACAACACAGTTTCTCCTTCCCCGGCAGCCTCATGGGCAAGCGACACGGCATAAGCGAGCGACTGAGCCTCTTTCACCGCAACAATACCAGCAAATGCGGCAGTAATTAATGACTTCGACTCGCCCATAGCAATAATCAGTGAAACTTTTTCCCTTACAAGCCCGGCAATAGAGGAGTAATCGTTCCCCTTATCCTGCCCTCCGGCAATAAGCACACAGCTCCCCGGCACCGCTTCAAGCGCCTGGCGCATGGCATTGATATTCGTAGCTTTTGAATCATTGACCCAGCTGGCCCCGTTCACCGTCATCACAAACTCCTGACGATGCTCAACCCCCTTGAACTCCCTGAGCACCGAACGCACCACCTCACTGTCGATCCCCAAAGCCCCTGCCGCAGCAACTGCCGCAAGCACATTGGAGATATTGTGGCGCCCTCGAAAACTGTTTTTCAAAAACTCCGATATTTCAATCACCTTTTCTTCACCCCTGGAAGTACGCACCACAACCGATTCACCCTCAACCAAAACAACCCGACGATCCGTCTCTCCTCCATGTGCAGGCTCCAAACCGAACGGCACAACAGCAAACGGGAATTGCCATCCGGCAAAATGCTCCCGCAGCAAAGGATCATCCTCATTATAAATAAGCGTATCCGCCTCACCCTGGTTTGCATAAATGCGGAACTTCGCCGCAGCATACCGGTAAATATCGCCTTCATAACGCTTGAGATGATCAGGGGTAATATTGGTAATCACCGCAACATTCGGCCTGAAGGTAAAGCATCGCTCCAGCTGGTAACTGCTCAGTTCAACAACCGCAACGTCACGTGAAGTCATCTCCTTTACCAATGAGGAAAACGGCACCCCGATATTTCCGACACTGAATGATCGGTATCCGTTCCGGAGCCCGTCAGCCTCCAGAATTCGATGAATAAGCGTCGAAGTCGTCGTCTTGCCATCCGTTCCTGATATCCCTACAACTCTTGCCTTGCAGAAACGGCTGGCTATCTCTATTTCACTGACAATATGAATCCCTTTTGATTCCATGGTTTTCACCACCTGGGCAGAGGGAGGAATTCCGGGACTGATGACACACAGGTCGGCATCATAAACCCTTTCCGAATGCCCTTCCTCTTCAACGGATATCTTGTTGTTCCCGAGACGCAGCACTGCGCTCTCATCAATCCGGCCAAAGTCACTGAGCAGCACATCCGCTCCAGCACTCTGGAGCAGCTCCGCAGCGGCAATGCCGCTCTTCCCAGCACCGATAACCGATACCTTTTTACCCGACAGATCCATCGTCATTATCTGAGTTTTAAGGTCATGAGACTCACAAGAAAAAAGAGAATAGCTATAATCCAGAACCGTATCACGATCTTTTGCTCAGCCCACCCTTTCAGCTGAAAATGATGGTGCAGAGGCGCCATAAGAAAAATTCTCTTTCCCTGGCCAAACCGCATTTTCGTGAATTTGAAATAGAGTACCTGCAGGGAAACAGAAAGTGTTTCCATTACAAAAACTCCGGCGATCACCGGCAGAAGCAGCTCCTGTTTTATCAAAAGGGCAATGACGGCAATAGCGCTGCCGAGAGCAAGGGAACCGGTATCACCCATGATAATCTCGGCCGGATGCGAATTAAACCACAAAAAGCCGACACAGGCCATCACAATCGCCATACTGACAACGGCAACTTCACCACCTCCGGGAATAAAGGGAATATTGAGATAGACTGCATAAACTGCGTTGCCTGCCAGATAGGAGAAGCCGCCAAGACCTGTCACCACTATAGCTGAAGTGCCTGCAGCAAGACCATCAAGCCCGTCAGTCAGATTCACTGCGTTCGATACTGCTGTAATAATAAAAATCACGATCGGCACATAAAAAACCCCGTAATCAAGCGTGAGATGTTTGAAAAACGGGACAGTCGTCGTTGAAAGAAGCACCGAAAAAGCCGGATCAAACCAGGTATAGAGCCCGATTATCAGACCAAGAGTCACCTGCCCGATCAGCTTGTAGCGGGCCGAAAGACCACCTTTGATTTTAAGCACCACTTTCCGGTAATCATCAATAAACCCGATGCCTCCCATCCAGAGCATCGCAACCATAATCAGCCAGACATGGGGATCATTGAATTTTGACCAGAGCAGCACGGAAATCTCAACAGAAAAAATAATAAGCAGGCCACCCATCGTAGGGAGCTCTTTTTTCTTTTTATGCTCCGGAGGAGCTTCCTCCTTGACCGGCTCGATAAACCGTGTTTTCAGATATCTGATAAATCCCGGGCCGAAAAACAGGGTGATCAACAACGCCGTAATAGCTGCCGCACTTGCCCTGAAGGTGAGATACTCAACAACACGAAGCACCGGAGGGTGAAAAACATCGTTGATATACTTTAACAAATAATAAAACATTCCTTAGTGTTACATGGTTTTTGTCCGTGCGTTAACAAGCGCTTCGACAACAGTCTCAAGCCTCATGCCTCTGGACCCCTTAAAAAGCACAGCATCGCCCTCCTCGACCACCTCAAGCAATGCCTCCAGCAGTTTCTCCTGACTCTCAAAATGACCGCGGCAGCAGCCCGGCGCCTCACTGCAGATCAAGCCAGCCTTCTCTCCGTACGAGAGCAAAATATCAACAGAACTCTGCTGAATATAGCGACCGATTGTTGCATGTTCTCCATCCGCCGCCGCTCCAAGTTCAAGCATATCGCCAAGCACTGCAATCCTTTTGCCGCTCGACCGGATATCGCAAAGGGCATCTATTGCAAGGCGCATTGAATCCGAATTGGCATTGTAGGTATCATTCAAAATCCTTATTCCGCCACAGTCAACAACCTCAAGCCGTTTCCACCCTGCAGCGGGAGTGAGGCGCTCAAGCCCTTCCCTTACCTGATGGATCGAAAGCCCGAAATGCAGACCGACTGCGGCCGCAGCAACGGCATTGATCACATTGTGCTTCCCTGTAAAATTCAGCGTCACATGCTCCGCAGCCGAACCGGAACACAACACAAATGAAACCCTGCCATCCCTCTCCACCGAAATCTCCCGACTCCAGCAGATATGGCCGCAAACTTCCCCGGTTCCATAACCGATGCTCCCCGCCACCGCGGCTCCTGCAGCCTTCAGCCGGGGATCGTCGAAATTGACAAAAACAGTACCTCCACGTCGCTCTATATCCTCAAAAAGCTTCAGTTCAGCCGCAGCAACCCCGTCAAGATCAACAAGAAATTCAAGATGCTCATGGCCGATATTGGTCAGAAGAGCGTGAGTAGGCTGCCCGATGGCGGCAAGCAGATCCATCTCTTCAGGATGATTGATACCCATCTCGACAACCGCAATACCGGTATCATGCCTCAGCTGAAAAAGAGTGAGAGGAACCCCGAGATGATTGTTCCTGTTGCCCCTGCTCATTTGAACCTTGAAGCCGGTTTCCAGTACCGAGGCAACCATCTCCTTTGTTGTGGTCTTTCCATTACTGCCGCCAATCGCCACAACCGGAATTGCAAATGTATTGCGATAGAGGCGGGAAAGCTTCTGCAGCCCTTCAACAGTATCTTCAGTAACAATAAACCCCTTTCCGGCAGGAGGTGCCGCTGAACCCTGAGCCTCATACCACTCGCGGCTTACCATAGCCCAGCTTGCGCCTTTCTCAAAAACGCTGCCGATATAACGATGTCCATCCGTATTCTCCCCCTTCAGGGCAATAAACAGCTCTCCTCCATGCACATCCCTTGAATCAATAACCACTGCCGGATCAGCAATTTCCAAAGGCACAGAACCCGCCCGAGCAGGAACAACCTGTCCGACAGCCCGAAAATCATCAACAGTCACAACCCCTCTCACTCTCACTCCCTCTCCGGATAACCGGAACAATGTTGCTGCATAAACTTTTTTATCTGCTCCTGATCCGAAAAGAAATATTTCTTCCCCGCTATCTCCTGATACCGTTCATGGCCTTTTCCCGCCACCAGAAGAATATCCCCCGGCCTGAGCATCGAAACCCCCTGCCTTATAGCTTCACTCCGATCACTGATTCTCCTGTAATGACCACTCGCAATACCCCCGGCGATGCCCCCTTCAATCTCATCAAGAATAGTTTCAGGCTCCTCATCCCTCGGATTATCTGAGGTCAGAATAACCTCATCGGCTATTTCCGACGCAATACGCCCCATTTCAGGCCGCTTCCCCTTATCCCTGTTACCGCCGCACCCGAAAACCACCACGATACGCGACCCCTCCGCCTTCAGGCCATTCAAGGCATCAAGCACCTTGAAAAGCGCATCAGGAGTATGGGCATAATCAACAAAAGCACTCCAGCCAACAGTGCTGTCGCCAACTCTCTCCATGCGTCCGTCCACGGCGGCAACCTCCGAAAGGCTGCGGCATATCTCTTCCGGTAGAATACCCATCCCTGCACCTACAGCTGCGGCCTCAAGCACATTCATGACATTGAAAAGTCCGGGCAGCCCCACCTTCATATCCACGAGAGCATCCGGAAAATGAATTGCAATCGCACTGCAGGCAATGCTGCTCTCAAGAATATCCGCCGTAAAATACCTGCTGCCTCTCAGTGAAGGAGATACCCCGCCCTCAAGGGAACACGCGTATATTTTTTCCGGCTCAACCAGTGCAGCCATCTCCCGGGCATAGGGATCATCAACATTCAGCACAGCAAACCCCTCTGGACCGAGAGCATCAAAAAGCAGCTTTTTTGCCGATCCATACTCATGCATGGAGTGATGAAAGTCCAGGTGCTCCATAGTCAGGTTGGTAAACACTGCAGCATGAAACCGTATCCCGTACACTCTCTTCAAAACAAGCGCATGTGACGAAACCTCCATCACCACCGCCCGACACCCGGCCTCAAGCATCTCGCTGAAAAGCGAGTGCAGACCATGCGCCTCCGGAGTCGTGCGGTCAAGCGAAATCTCCCTCTCCCCAATTGTGCAGAGATTAGTCCCTATATACCCCGAAGCAATCCCGTTGGCATTAAGCATTGCGGTAATCAGCTTTGCCGTAGTGGTCTTGCCGTTCGTGCCCGTAACCCCGATAACCAGCAGCTGCTCCGAAGCCTTTCCATAAAAAATGCGGGCAGCTTCCGCGAGAGCAATGCGTGCATCCGGAACAGTAATATAGAGGCAGTCTGGAATGATCACTCCGGGCAGCTCCTCACAGACAACCGCCACCGCCCCCCGCCGTACAGCACTGTCGATAAACTGGTGGCCATCGGCACAATAGCCTCGAACAGCCACAAAGAGGGAGCCTGGCACAACTTCACGGGAATCACTGGTAACCATCCGGATTATCCCGCCGACGTCGGCACTGCCTGCAAGCGCTCTGCAGGTAATCCCCTTGAGCAGCTCATCCAGAGGCAGCTCCCTCGGCCGCGAGGCCTCCTTCAGGGCAGCCATGAGGATGTTTTTTTCATCGTCGCAGGAGCAAGCGTCACCTTGATAACCGTCTTCTTTTTAACTTTTTGTCCCGGCGGAATACTCTGACGGCCGACACATCCATCCATATCTCCCGTCGAATCCACCTCCAGATTATGCCATTTCAGCAACCGCTCTGCATCACGCCCCTCAAGGCCGGCAAGGTCAGGAACAACCACTGTCGACACAGAATCAAGAGCAGCCTGCTCCGCAGAACGGAATGCAAGCTTTTTCTGCACTTCCGGGAAGCAGGCTATCATTCTTGAAGCGATTCCGGAAAAAACAGGAGCAGCAACCAACGCGGCATAATAGTCGGTTTTCGGATTTTCCACAACCACAACAATGGCATAGCGTGGAGCTTCAACCGGAAAATACCCGACAAAGGAAGAAACATACACCGGTTTCGAATACGAACCTCCGGCAGCCCGCCTTGCTGTTCCGGTCTTGCCGGCAACAGTTACACCCGGCACAGCAGCGCTTTTTGCGGTTCCGCTGTCCACAACCGCCTTAAAATACTCCTTGCCGAGATAGCGGGCCGTTTGAGGGAGCACCGCTCTTCTGACCACTTTAGGCGCACTCTCCCATACGGTTTTACCATCCGGGCTGATAACCCTTTTTATGATAAACGGCCTCATCAGCTCGCCGTCATTGGCAATGGTCGCATAAGCCTGCAATATCTGCAGAGGAGTAGCCATAACCTGATAGCCGTAACCCATCCAGGGCAGCGTAGTCCTGTCCCACCGCTCAAGAGGCCGCACCCTTCCCGGCGACTCTCCAACCAGTCCAATGCCCGTCTTGCGTCCAAACCCGTAATTCATCGTATAGGCATAGAACTTCTTACTCCCCACAGCCAGTGCGGTCTTTGCAGCAACAATATTGCTCGAATGCATGATAGCCTCCCTGAACGAGATGTTCCCGTACCGCTCATGATCCTTGATAAAAAGATTATAGATGGGCATAACGCCATTCATGCCGTTCACCCGGTCTTCAGCTTTTCTGTGCAGAACCTCTGTTGCTGCAGACGCCATGATCAGTTTGAATGTCGAGCCCGGTTCATAACTGTCAGTCACCGCCCGATTGCGCGACTTTTCAGCAGACCACGAGGAGCGCTGGTTAAGATTAAATGTCGGATTATTGGCCATGGCAATAATCTCCCCGGTATGAACATCCATAACAATACTCGCAGAAGCATCAGCCCGGAACTTCTCAACCGCCTTTGCCAGCTCATCCTCAACAATGCTTTGAACATCGGCATCGATGGTAAGCTGAACACTGTTGCCTTTAACCGGATTCTGCTGTTTGGCATCAGGTGCGGGATAACGCTTCCCGGTTGCAGTCTTTTGATAGATTATCGTCCCGTCAATCCCTTTCAGCTCCCTGTTGAGCTGCAGTTCAAGACCGCTGCTCCCTTCGTTTTTTCCATCTGTACTGCCAATCACCTGAGCCGCAACGTTGAGGTAATAGCGCTGCTGATCCTTGTCATGCCATACTCCGACAATCTTCTCATGAATAAGAGGCAAGGCTCTGGCAACAGGGATTTTCCGGCCTATAACAACCGTCTTGGTATTCCGATGCAGCTCTTTGAGGTATACATCCTTATTTCCACCTAAATACCGGGCAAAAAGAGTTGCAACCGCCATCGAGTTATCATAAACCTTCTGCTTCCGGGTTGCCTTGTCAATAACCGGCTTGCCTTTTTCATTAATGAGCGGGGTATTCCTTACCATTGCGGGATCAGCATAAAAGGAGATGGACTCAATACTTTCAGCAAGCATACGAGAGTTCCTGTCAAGAATAACTCCTCTCTTTGCTTTCTCAGTTATCATAATTTCATACTGGCGAGCTGCTTTCTGGCGGTATTTTGTAACATTGAATACCTGGATATTGAGCAGCATTGCAATGATTGCCACAATAAACACAGCAAAAAGTGCAACCAGGATGCCAAGTCGCCTGCCGAACTCATGATCATCCCTGCTCTGGATATTCTGCTGGTCGCTCATGATCGTCCCATTGTTTTACCGGCAGTTTTCACGGCTCAATCTCAACCGGGGGGGCGCTGGACATTGCCAGCCCAAGTGAGGCTGCAGCTTGAGCGATATTATGAATACTCTGGAGTTCACCGACTTTCAGATCCTGAGAGGAAATCACGCTCGTGGTCATCTGTATCTCGTCGCGAAGTTTGTCATTCTGCTTGGCAAGATTAATAATCGCAAGGGTATTATAGGTCTGGAAAAGAAAAATTCCTGTTCCGCCAAGCAGATAGATAAAGGTTCGCAGACGCAGCAACGAACCGATATCAAACGTAAGGGCATTAGTGAGCAGTTCCTTAAACGCTGACACATTGAAACCCTGCCCGGCCGATGCGGCACCAAAGCCAGCCTGAAAGTCATCTCCCGTTACAATAATCGCTTCAGTCCTGCCGGATTGTCCTGCAGCAATCACCTCTGCCGCCATCTTCGGGCGGAAGCCTCTGAAGCCTTTAACCTGTTGCGAAAGCCGGTCGAACGTTCCAAAAAAAGCATTATTAACCTTCATGGTAACCTCCCTGTGAAATTTTTTCAATGACCCTCAATTTTGCACTCCTGGCTCTCGGGTTTGAATCTATCTCCTGCCGGGCGGCAATGAGAGGCTTTCTGGTAACGAGTGAGATGCAGCCCCTCCGAAGAGGCTCCCTCAATCCGACCCCTTTAGGGCCCCAGTCGCTCTTTGCTTTCTCGGCAAAAACGGTTTTAACAATCCTGTCCTCGAGAGAATGATAACTGATTACCGCCATCCGTCCATGATCATCAAGGCACTCAATCCCGTCGTACAGCACCTTTCGAAGCACCTCAAGCTCACTGTTCACCTCAATTCTCAAGGCCTGAAACACTCTCGACAGCGTCTTGATAATCCTGTCCGTTCCGGTGAAGTTGCCGCGGATAATGCCGGCAAGCTCCTCAGTCCTCTTCACCGGCCCATTCTTAAGGCGGTAGGTTACAATCGCCTTGGCGATACTGCGGCTTCCGGGCTCCTCCCCATAGCGGAAAATAAGCCTTGCCAGATCCTTCTCGTCATAGGTGTTTACAATATCGGCAGCGCTTAAGGGAGCATCCATATCCATCCTCATATCCAGAGGTCCATCCTTCAGATAACTGAACCCCCGCTCCGCCGTGTCAATCTGAAACGACGATACTCCAAGATCAAGCAGAATACCCGCAACCTTGGGCTTCAGCCCTTTTTCGCTGCAGACCCTCTCGACAATACTCTCTATAGCCTCAAAATTTCCCTTGGCCAGCACCGTATGAGCATTGAACTCCTTGAGCTTTTCAGCTGCCGCAGAGAGGGCCGCGTCATCCTGGTCAATGCCTATAAGTAACGACCCCTCGCCAAACCCAGCCTCATTGAGAGCCCGCATAATCCCAAGAGAATGACCTCCGCCTCCAAGAGTCCCGTCAACATAAACCCCGGGTTTTCTGACAAGGAATGCAATTATTTCTGCAGCAAGAACCGGCTCGTGATATATATATTGTGCCATCGGTGTTAAAAATACCTTCCCGCGAGAGTAGCAAACCGCCCCGCACTCTCCTCGAGCAGCCCGAGAAGGCGATCCGGATCCCAGATAATCATTTTTGTATCCGCCCCTATTATCACCACATCTTTTGTAATCCCCGCATGTTCAAGAAACTCTTTTGACAGGGCAATCCGCCCCTGACGGTCAAGTTCCACAATCTCCAGGCTTTCATACATCAACGTCTTCAGCAGGCGCTCCTCAGGGTTGAAATCAGAAAGAGCCGAAATAGTTTTTCTGGTACCAGCCCATATGAACGGCTCATAAAGCTCAAGTGAGCGATCAGGCGCTTTCAAAATGTACAGCCCTTCTGAATGCCTGTAAGCGCTCTCCACAGCACCCTCTTCATCACCCATGCCAAACCTTCTGCGAAACCTGGCAGGAATCATGAGTCGCCCTTTCTCATCAACGGCATGTCTCTCTTTTCCAATAAAGCCAGCCATGAAGACAATCGGGTTAGCTGCAGTTCGGGGTGAAATATCCACCAAAGCGCCCTATATCGCCTGCGTTTTGGCATAATTAAAAGGAAAACATCATGGAGAGAGAGTATTTCCACCCATTTTTTACCACCACTCCCCACTTAAAATGTATAAAAAAAGGATACACTAAAAAAATATTCATCTATTTTATAGTGGAGTTCGTATGTATATTTTAATGGCGGAAATCACCATGGTGAGAGGGTACGACGAAATGGTGGTGGATGGATACAATTTACTGAACAAGTTGTACCCCTCTCCCTGCTCAACATCTCTTGATGTTCTGCGTCAGGAGACAGAAAAGCAGCTGCTCCGTTTTCAGCAGGAGAAAGGGTGTCCGATCACCATTGTGTACGATGGAAAAGGCGCTTCCGGAGAGAGCGCCTTCGGCGCGCCGCTTCATATCGTCTTTACCCCTGCCTCTAAAAGTGCCGATCTATGGATCATTGATTATGTAAAATCGTTGAACACAAAAGTAAAAATGGTTACTATTGTAAGTTCGGACAACGAAATTCGCAGGTATGTAAAGGCATTCGGTGCCAGATGCATAAAATCAGAGGAATTTGCGCTCCAGCTCCAGAGTACCGCGGGAGCCGATACTTCCCGGAACAAGCATCTCCGGAAAAAGCAGAGTTCCATCAAAGAGAAAAAATTCAACGATAAATCGCTGAGCGAACAGGAAGTTGACCGATGGATGAAGCTCTTCACTCGCGATAAACCCTGAAGGTCATCCCGTCACATTTTCTTATACTCCTGATCGGTCACCATAAGCATCAATTAACTTCCGTTCATCACTATGACAGACAGCACAATAAATAATACAGAGCATTGGCAGGAACTGGACGCATGGCGAAAGAAAATTGATACCATCGACCACCAGTTATCCGACCTCCTCTGCGAAAGACTGCATTGCGCTCAACATATCAGCTCCCTTAAATCCCGAATCGGAGAACAGGTACTTCAGCCCGAACGAGAAAAAGAGGTACTGCAGAATGTTATCATCCACGCCGACTCGCCCGAGATAGCCTACACGCTCGAAAAAATATACCGCTGCATTCTCGAAGAGAGCCGCATGCTGCAACACGAGTGGAAAAACAGTCAGTCAGGCATACACACCCGATAAGAGAGCTCCCTCACCATGGCCTCAAAAAAAAACTCTCCACGTCAACTGCTCATTACTGGCGCTGCAATTATGCTGACGGCATTCGCCGCCCTGTTGCTTGTACCGGGAATTAATACAGCCAGCCGGACAACGCCACTCATTGTTCACCGCGGAATGGGCTTCAAAGCCATTGTAGAAGAGTTGCAGCGAAACGGCTCAATCAACACCTCATGGCCGGTACTCCTCACCGGTCGCATTATCCCGAAGCTGCACAATATCAAACCGGGCCGATACTCCCTTCCCCCCGGCATGTCTAATTTCTCGCTGTTATACTACCTGCACACCCGCAAGCAGGACGAGGTCAGAATCACCATCCCCGAAGGCCTCGACATACGGCACATCGCGCGCCTGCTCTCACGGAACCTTGACATGGATTCAACCGCTGTTATGGCAGCAGCATCCGACAGCCGGCTGCTTCAAAAACACAACATTACAGCCAGAAATGCCGAAGGCTACCTCTTTCCCGGAACCTATGACTTTGTGTGGGCAAGTCCACCTGAAGAAGCGGTAGGATTTCTTGTCGGACGATTCAGGCACTTCTATACCAGCAATCTCCAGTCAACCGCCGCGTCAGTCGGATTGAGCGAAACCGCGCTCTTGACCCTTGCCTCAATTGTCGAAGCCGAAACCCCTGTTGCCGCAGAAAAACCTGTTGTTGCAAGCGTCTATCTCAACCGGCTGAAACATAATATTCGCCTGCAGGCCGATCCGACAGTTCAATACGCACTTGGAGGAACAGCCCGGCGGCTTTTCTACAAAGACCTTGCAACAGACTCCCCTTACAACACCTATCGTCACAACGGGCTTCCTCCAGGACCGATCTGCAACCCCGGATCGGCATCGATCCTTGCAGTACTGAACCCTGCTGATACTAAATACCTTTACTTTGTAGCCACCGGAAAAGGAGGGCACAATTTCGCCGAATCGATTGCGGAGCAAACCGAAAACATCAAAAAGTACCACATCGCCCGACGCAACAGCCTGCACTGAAGAGAGCGAGATACCCGCTCTATCCCTATCGGGTAAAATGATTATGTTATAGATTACACTACATTATTTAAAGGGTGATTTTTTTTAATCAATCGTAAGTAACAATGCAGAAGAAAACTCTCTCGGACATATCAGTCAAAGGCAAACGGGTAGTAATGCGCGTTGATTTCAATGTTCCCCTTGACGACAACAAAATTATTACCGACGACAAACGAATCGTCGAATCCCTTCCATCCATCAAAAAAGTCATTTCCGATGGTGGACGCCTGATTCTGATGTCCCACCTTGGAAGGCCAAAAGGAAAAGTAAACCCTGAATTTTCCCTCGATCCTGTTGCAAAAAAACTCGCCGAACTTCTCGGTTCCCCAGTCATAATGGCCAAAGATTGCGTAGGCTCCGAGGTCACTGCGCAGGTACTTGCTCTCAAGGACGGAGAGGTGATCCTGCTCGAAAATCTGAGATTTCACTCTGAGGAGGAAGCAAATGATCCTGATTTTTCAAAACAACTGGCTGAACTCGGCGAAGTCTATGTTAACGACGCATTCGGGACAGCACACAGGGCTCATGCATCAACCGAAGGCATTACGCACTTTATAAAAACAGCTGTCGCCGGATTCCTTATCGAAAGGGAGCTGCTTTATCTTGGCAAAGCTCTTCAGGAGCCTGAGCGTCCGTTTGTTGCAATTCTCGGCGGATCAAAAATATCTGGCAAAATAGATGTCCTTGAAAACCTTTTCAAAAAGGTTGATACTGTCCTTATCGGCGGAGCGATGGTCTTCACTTTCTTCAAGGCGCAGGGGTACCAGACCGGAAAATCTCTGGTCGAAGAGAGTAAAGTCGAACTCGCCCTTAAAATTCTTGATGAAGCAAAAAAGAAGGGAATTAAGCTTCTCCTGCCGACAGATGTCATTCTTACAGCCGAAATTTCCGCTGATTCCTCAAGCTATGCCGCAAGCATTGCCAGTATCCCGGAAAACATGATCGGGGTCGATATCGGACCCGTCACAGCCGAAGCGTATCGCAACGAGATTCTCTCTGCACGCACCGTGCTCTGGAATGGACCGATGGGCGTGTTTGAAATTGACAATTTTGCTGCAGGCACAATGGCCGTTGCAAAAGCCTTGACAGAGGCGACCGCCAATGGAGCCACAACAATTGTCGGCGGTGGCGACTCTGCGGCAGCTATAGCAAAAGCAGGTCTCTCGAAAGAGATTACCCATATATCAACCGGTGGAGGCGCAAGCCTTGAATTCCTTGAAGGCAAGGAACTCCCCGGAATCGCAGCCCTGAACGATTAACCCGTTCCGTAGATTAGAGAAACAGTCTACGGAATGAACCTTTTTGGACGCCCATTCCCGCTGCCGGTCAGCGGGAACGGGCAGAACTGATGCAATTGATGAACTATTCCAACCAGCCATACAGTCCCGGGGGCTTTCAGGTTATACCTCCGGCGATTAAAGCAATTATCATGATTAACGTTGCAGTCTTTCTGCTGCAGCAATCCCCGTTCGGCGAAACGATTCTCGCTCTCGGCTCGCTATGGCCTGTCAGCTCTGGCAACTTCCGTCTTTGGCAGCCTGTCACCTACATGTTTCTGCACGGAGGAGGCACACACCTCTTCTTCAATATGTTCGCTCTCTGGATGTTCGGTGCTGAAATTGAAAATTACTGGGGCACCCGGCAATTCAACACCTATTATTTTGTCTGCGGTATTGGAGCGGCATTAATCAACCTGCTGGCCACCATGGGCGACCCCTATCCAACTGTTGGTGCATCGGGAGCCATTTACGGCGTCCTGCTCGCGTTCGGCATGATGTTCCCCAACCGCTATATTTTCCTCTATTTCCTCTTTCCCGTCAAGGCAAAGTACTTTATAGCAGGCTATGCACTCATCGAATTCTTCTCCGGTTTCGGCAGCCGCTCTATGGGCAGCGGCAGCAACATTGCTCATTTTGCGCACCTCGGGGGAATGCTTATCGGCTTCATCTACATTTCCATCAAACGGGCAGAGTGGTCATTTTCCGGAGTGACCGATAAAATCCGCTCCCTTGGAAAGCAGAAAAGCGGGCCCCGCCTTTACCGGACAAAGAGTAAAGAGACTCCTGCCTCCGAAGATGAAATCAACACCATCCTCGACAAAATTTCCGCGCGGGGATATGCTTCATTAACAGCCGAAGAACGCCGCAAGCTTCTTAAAGCCGGCGGCAAATAACTCTTCAGAAGGGGCTTGTCCTTTCAAAGCATGCCACGCTTTCGATGTGGCTGGTATGAGGGAACATGTCAACCGGCTGCACCGATAAAAGGGTGTAGCCGTGTGCGCATATCTCCTTGCCGTCGCGCGCAAGGCTGGCAGGGTTGCAGCTTACATAGACTATTCTCCTCGGCCTGAGTCTGATCATTGTGGCAAGTGCCTTCGGCTGCATCCCGGCCCTTGGAGGATCGGTAATAATCACCCCGGGATTATCATAGCGTTCAAGCGTCCCTAAGAGGGCCTGAAAATCCTTGAGGTCAACCTTGTAAAACTCCGCATTGGTTATACCGTTCAACAGGGCATTGGAGCGCGCATCGTTGATGGAGCTTTCAACCACTTCAAGCCCGATAATCTGGCGGCAGTAGTTTGCCAGATAGAGCGTTATGGTTCCTGTTCCGCAGTAGAGGTCAAAGACGGTATCCTCCGCCTTCAGGTCTCCAACCTCCAGAGTAGCGTTGTAGAGCACCTCAGCCTGTGAGGAGTTGGTCTGGAAAAAAGAGTTGGCCGATATCCTGAAATCATGGTTACCAAGCCGCTCAGTAATATATCCGTCGCCGCTCAGGGTAAACTCCTCGTCGCCTGTGGCTACGGTGTTCAGTCGTGACGTCACATTATTCAGTATCGTCATCTTCACGCCCTCCATCCCCGACTCAAGGTGCGCCCTGTATCGCTGCATGATATCTTCGTCATACCATGAGGTGACAAGATTGACCATCACCTCTTCACGGTTCTCGCTGAAGCGCACTACAAGATTGCGCAAATACCCTGTATGCGCTCTTGCCGAATAGGGCACAAGGGCATTGGCAATCACAAACTCCCTGGTCAGCTTAAGCAACCTGTTCATCGACTCTTTGGCCAGATAACAGTAGTCGATGTCAATCACCTTTTCAAAGTTGCCGGGCGTATGGAATCCAAGCGCAAAATCCTTGGGGCGGTCAAGCTTTTCCATCGAGAGCTCTTCCGGCAAAAGATAGCGCATGTTTGAAAAGGAGAACTCAATCTTGTTGCGGTAGTGGAATGGATCGGCACAGGCGCTTACAGCTGTAACCGGAGGAGCGACAAAGTCCCCGAGATGCTCAAGGGCATCCTTCACCTTTTTCTGCTTGTACTGCAGCTGTGCTTCATAGCGTATATGCATCAGCTTGCATCCACCGCAAACCCCGAAATAGCTGCACAATGGTTCAGTCCTGTCGGGCGATGGCTCAAGCACTTCAACGACAAAGGCCTCTATATAGCGCTGCCTTACCTTTTTGATTTTAGCCGATACCAGGTCGCCGACCGCAAGCATCCCGCTGACCATAACTCCCATGCCATTTTCAAGCCGTCCAAAACACTGATCCTTCTCCGCCTGATCAGTTATTCTCAACTCTATAATATCGTCTCTCTTTAATTTCGGTTGTTCCGTGATATCCATAATACGTTGTATTTATATGCCTTAAGCAACTTTTTGCCCCGCCGGTTTCAGTGACGGGGTTATCAAATCAGCATTCCATTCAATTTCGATAGGTGCTAAAGTAATAAAATAACTTCAGCCGAGCTATGCCCGATAAAACGGCGTTGATTTGAGCCGATATGAATAGCCCATCGTTTATGAGATTATATAGGTATAGAAAAACGGGTTCTTGAGGCAGAAAAAGGGCGGAGTTAATGGGGAGAGCATTGATCAAATGCCCTATTAAACGACCGTTTTACAAGATCAATATTTTCCTTTATCGGAACAAGTAAATCCTGTTGCAGTATACTGCTCGATGCATTTCATTTATGGAACAATGCCTCCATTTCTTCCCCGTCACAGGTGCATATGGAGCTGCGTTGTTAGGCCGCAAATTTTAAGAGAGGGCGCCGTATTGATGAAGTGCGAAATGGTTTATCCAACCCTTTTTTGATAGAACGTCAAGAGCAAGCGTAATCTGACGCTTGGAAAACTGTTTCTTTTTTTCATTCCATGCATAGACATAGTGAATGACATCATCAACACTCTGGACTTGTTCATTATTGACAACCCAGTGAACGGTAGCTAACAATTCCAGCCCGAAGGGTGATTCGAAGCCGTCAACAAGATTGCTTACCCTATCAAAATGTTCCTGAGTAGAGGCAGTATCCTTTTCCTTCAGAAATAACATAGCATCATCAAGTGCACCCGGCACCAGAGTCAATTGCTTGTTCGGTTTATCTCCACCATCTTCATATCCAGATACTAAATGGCCCTCGATAGCATGCAAAACGTGCCGAAGGTTTTCGGCATAAGGGCCATAAGTGCCTTTGGTAAAGTTGAGCCGTAATTCTTGACCTGCACACTGCATGAAATACATGAGTTTATGCACTTCCAAGAGTGAGATAAACGGATCCAGCAACCCTTCAAGATAACGGTGCATCAACCCAACGAGTGCAGCTCGTCCCGAAGTCATATTCGGTACATTGGTCGAACGATTGACCTTTTTATCCAAGTATGCCTCATCAGGCTCAAAGATAATAACCTTAAGATCGCTAAAATCCTGAAGAGTAGCTTCGATACGCTGACGCACTTCACCCCAATTCAAGCCGCCTAACCCGCTCCCTAGAGGAGGGATGGCTATTGACTGGATATTCCTTTTCTTGATTTCTTCAGCCAAAGCAAAAAGCCCGTCCGTTATATCCTCCATACGGCTTTTGCCTTTCCAGTGGCGCTTTGTTGGAAAATTGATGATGTAGTGCGGATAAGTCAATTTACCGGTTTCAAAAACGAACATTTTCCCCGGAATCACATCATTATGCTGGCAAGCAGCAACATAAGATTTGAAGTTCTCAGGGTAAACGTTCTTAAACTGAAGAGCAATACCCCGCCCCATTATACCGACGCAGTTTACGGTATTAACCAATGCCTCAGCATCTTCAGTCAGTATGTTTCCTTTCTTGAACTCAATCATATTGGCCCCAAGCTTTTATTAATATCAATAATACCATTCAGGCCTCAATTCAACAATAGGATTCTGACCGATACCATGCAAAATCTCAAGGACTTGACGATGCACCCTTTGAGAGTGCACTCCTATACGCGAGACCAACTCAAGAGGAAACTGCTGCTCAACAAGAAATTCCGCCTGCTTGCCTTCTTTGCAGCTCTTCCAGTTCTGTGCATTTACCGCAGCCCAGTCAATTTCATGCAAATGGGCAAGGTCGTACCTGCTTTCAACATAGTAAGCCCCTGCATTTGATAACGTAAATGCCCAGCGTCTTCCTTGTGTTTCTGCCCAAGAGACCGCTTGCTTCAGATCGGCCTCCAAGTGAATAATATTTCCTTGACCACCTTGATAATCCAACCCTTCATGGTTCCCCATGTGAATTAGATAAAGCATAACAGAACGAGGAGAAAAATAGAACGGGACGCATTCCCCGATATGCAAATCCGGATATCTTTCAAGACATAATTCGTTGAGCCGCCTCTGTTTAATCGAACTCATACCGATAGTAGTGCCGCCTGATGTACGCCGGCCAATTTCCGCATCAGACAATAAAGATCCCTCAGCAACAATCGATGGCAGCCTGTCAACATGAACGATGTGATAAATTTTAGGATTTTCAGGAGTCCTCATTGATACGAATCTTCAAAATTTATGAGCTTCACACAGATCATTTAAATTCTTCAATCATTGCGGGGCGAGAGCTTAGCTGTCCGTCAAAATGAACAGGCTGAATAAACTGACGACCAACAGTATAGGAGAGCAATTTTTTATGATGGAACCGCCCGATAATCATGGCAGGATGAGTGCTGAATTTTTGTGCGAAGTTGATGATATCCTTTTCTTTCAACGCTCCATATTGAAGTACCTCCTGCTCCTCTTCTTCAGAAAAAGTCCATCGCACAGCAAATGCATCAGCCTCGCGCTCTTTTGCCATATCGATATCATTAAAGGCATCATCTTCTATTGATATGTATTTTTTGCCGTGCAGAAGGATATGACCAGCTTCATGAAAAAAGGTAAACCAGAACCTGTCATTCTGTTTATACCGGGCTGACAGCTGAATCAAAGGGGTATTATCGTTTATCCAGCGGGTTGAGCCGTGAACAGGGGCTTTCGGGAGACAAGGCGTATAGACAACCTTTACTCCCGCATCAAGACAAAGCTGCTGAAGACGCGGGAAAAAATCATCAGGATGCCCGGCCATGATCTTCTTGATGCTCTCAAGATTTGCTTTAAACGTTTTTGGGCAGAAAGTTGGGGCGTCAAGCTTCATGGCATCCAACTCGCCTTGTCGAAGCCATGCGGAAATAGCGTAAGGTTCACGGGAATGGGCTAAAGATATTCGAAAACTTACCTTCAGCTTAAGACCGCAGTAATAGTCCTCCCAGGCTTGGTGACAGGAAATTCCAAAAAAAGATAACAGCGCATCAACCTTTTGTTCATGGCTTTCTGTTGTTGGCAGCCAACCCAGTTGAGTCATTTTCGCAGTTGGAAAAGAGCCTGCCCAATCGACTCCTGCGACTAATACATCCCGTCGCTTCGCCCGTGCAACCGCCTCATCATAATTCTGCTGCCTCTTCAACCAGAAATTCGCAGGGATTCCAAGTACTGATTCAAATTGCACCGCCATATCGGGAGTAAGAGAGCTCTCTCCATTAATAACCTTAACAATGGTCTGCTCTGGTTTAGTGGTGCGCACGGCAAATTCTTTCTGGCTCATGCCCAGCTCTTCAAGCTTCTCCTTCAAAGTCACCCCGGGATGAGTTACCGTTTGCGGGATATATTCATTACGCTTCGTCATTGGCATATTTCCTCAGATATCTACTCTTTCCATGAACAAGTATAGTAATCTCCTTTATTTCAAACTGTTACAGGTATAGGCGAAACGGTTTGACCAAGCTCTCTGGCTAACCTACGAAGGCTTCTTTTCTTGCCCTCGAGGAACTTGGCTTCATAAGCGGCCAGTCCTTCCTCGACAAACTCCGTCCCTTTGACCATGACTCGCCAAAACAATGCCGCAAGCTTGCGAGCCAGAGCAATATTGGCAATCAACCCCCCACGTCGTGCCGCCAGACGACGGTAAAAGCCGCCCAACGCCATATCTTTGCTGCGAGCCAGTGATCGGGCCATGATGCAAAAATACCTGCCTACTCTGCTGCGACGGTGTTTGACGTTGCTCTTGCGCTTGCCGCTTTGGCTTGTTCCGGGAGCCAGCCCCAACCAAGCAGTGAATTGCTTTTCTGTGGGCCATTTGCTCAGGTCAGTTCCCACCTCACTGATGATCTGCAGGACGCTGTAGTCGGTGTGTGCGGGCAGTATCGACAAATCCTTGCCCTGACACAGATCAATGAGCATACTGTGAAGCCCGGAGATTTGAGGCGCATTGGCGCTGGGGCGTTTGCCAGTCGTTGCTTTGGGTTTTTCGCCAATGCCGCCACCCTGCATGTCATTAAACGTGATCTCTTGCAGGAGCAACTGTATTTGCTGGTCACATTCGGCGATCTGGCGATGATAGTGTTCCCAGCTCTGCAGGGCTTGCCTGAGCGCAAACAGGTGCTCCGGCTCCCAGGTACCGCGAAGTGCTTCAATGACATCTTTCGCCTTTTTGTGCCGAATCGTCGAGTAGCACAACTCCAGCAGTTTTGCCGGATCACGCTCTCCGTCCAGAATGGCATGCACTATGGCAAGGCCGCTG
>CAIXLG010000134.1 GCA_903920215.1 uncultured Chlorobiaceae bacterium | reverse complement strand
GATGTTCCTAAACAAATGGAGGGTTACTGGATATGAAAGGCAAAGTCGCATTGGTCACAGGTGCAAGCCGCGGGATAGGCCGGGCTACGGCCAAACTTCTCGCAGCTGAAGGCGCGGCTGTCGCGGTAAACTATTTCCAGAGTGAAAGCGCGGCGATCGCTGTTGTTGATGAAATCATAAAAGCAGGCGGCAGGGCACATGCCGTCAAGGCGGATGTACGCGACGAAGAACAGGTGCGTCTGATGGTCGGGGAGGTAGAAAAAAACCTCGGTCCGGTCGACCTCCTCGTAAGCAATGCTTCGATCGGTTTTCCGGTAAAACCTTTCACGCAATTTGCCTGGAATGAATTTGAAGCAAAGCTTTCGGGAGAGCTCAAGTCGATTTTTTTCGGCTGCCAGGCTGTGCTGCCAGGCATGATCGAGAGAAAGTCGGGAAGCATCATTGCCATATCAAGCACCCTTTCGCGTCACTCATCGCCAGGTTTCATTGCCCACTCCACTGCTAAATCCGGCCTTGATGCCTTCGTTCGATCTCTTGCCGAAGAGGTTGGACCCTTCGGCATACGCGTCAATGTGGTTGCTCCCGGCCTTACGCTGACTGATGCCACATCCTGGTTACCCGAGGAACAGAAAGCGATGATGGCAGAGATGACCCCCCTGAAGCGGGTTGCCCTCCCGGAAGACATAGCCGGTGTGGTGCTTGCAATTGCTTCCGACCACAGCCGATTCGTGACAGGCTGCTATATCCCGGTTTCGGGAGGGTTGCTGATGCTGTGACACTGGCAGGTGCGGTTAGGAAGTGAACAGAACTGCAGGTTACGATTTGATAACTTGGCGGATATGTAAATCTATCCAGATAATACATTGTAATGTTTGTAGTTATGGGATCAATGCTTTTCAAAAATGTACTGGGAATTATTGGTGTTGGCGCTTGTTTATTAAGCAGCAACATGGTACAGGCTGTGCAACGTTGAGAGGTTCTGCTATCCTTTCAGGACAACTTTTGTTTTGTTGGGGTTCAGGAATCACCCCAACCTACATAGAGGCACCTCTATTTGCTCCAACTCTTTTACTATAGAGTGCGGAGGTAAAGTTTTGATAAACAATTTTTTTAATGCATCCCATTTTAATAAATAGAGGTGCCCTAACGAGTTAAAACAAACAGAATAGTGAAATGATGAATAGACAACTGCAAAACATTATTGACCTGATCGAGGCAGGGCAGTTCAATGAAGCTTATAGCGCACTGAAAGTTCTAAGAAAAGACCAGACACTTTCAGACGATATCCTGGAAATATTGGAACTTGCGAGCATTGAAATCGGAGTGACGGAAAAGCGCAGGCAGTTGGAACCGCAGGGCGGGTTTTATGCGAAAAGTGCGGTATTGAGACTGCAGGAAGCATCAGGCGATCCAGATGCAGGTGAACGGCTGAGACAACTGAAGGAACAGATGAACCTTACGTTGGATGCTTTAGCCCTCCAATCAAAAACTGACAGCTTAAAAAATGAATCCATTCCCTGATTAACCAACGTATACAAGAAACCTTGGGGACGCTTACGATGAATATTCCACAGGAACGATACCAACCTGAACGAATTGATGGTCGATTGCAACCGGCGGCTGTTGATGCCGTAGAAGGGGTGACAAAAAAATGCAGGAAGGCAGAATTTTAGATCAAAAGCAGCTCAATGGGCTTTATTCAATTTTTTTCCGTCTGGTCGACTTCCAGTTCCACATACCTATTTCATCCCTTATTGCTTCGCAGACGTCGAGAACGTATTGCAGTTCAGGCTTTTCAAGACCGCTATGGATGGAAAATCGCATAAGAGAACGGGTTTTTGGTGTGGCAGGAGCCATAAATACCGATCCAAAAACACCCCTTTCCTCAAGAGCATCACGGAGCAGTTCCGTATCTGATTCCAGGCCACCTTCCAAAGCAATAACCTGGGATTGACTGGAGATGTTATAGCCGAGGTTACGAATCCCGTTGCGGAAGAATTCCGCATTGTTATGAAGATTTACTCTGCGATAGTCATCTTTTTTTATGACCTCAAGTGTTGCCTGCAACCCGGCAATTTCATACGAAAGAAGGGCCGAACTGAAAATGGCCGGGAAAGCCAGGTAGGGATAATATCTGGCAAATTTTCTGGAGCATATAATAATCCCGGCACGCCCGGCAAATGATTTGGCAAGACTGGCTGTAATAAAGTCAACTTTATCGGTCAAGCCAAGCGAAGCCACCAGACCAGCCCCGTGTGGACCATGGGTACCTAAGGAGTGCGATTCATCGATAACAGAAATGCAGCCATACCTGTTGGCAATGCCAATAATATCCAGAAGGGGAGCTATATCGCCGTTGGTGCTGTAGAGTGAGTCAAGAAGCACAATCCCCTGGCCACGTTCATTGATCAAGCGCTCGAGATGAGCAGGTTCATTGTGCCGGAAAGCATAAGGAGTGGCCCCTGATGTTTTAACCCCCTCCCATAAGGACATATGGGTAAAGAAATCAATATAAACCGGCGTATCCGGATCGGCAATGACCTGCATAAGACCTACATTGGCCGCCCATCCTGACTGACAGAGAATAGAACTTTCAAAGCCGGTAAACTCTGCCACTGCCTGCTCAAAACAGTATTTTTCACTGCCTTCATGCATGAACACTGCTGACATAACAGGCTCATTGCCATCTTTTTGAAGCACTTGAAGCTGCGCTTCCCTGATAGATGGATGGCCGGAGATATTAAGGTAGTCGTTACTCTGGAGCATTATTGCGCCCACGGACGGCTCTACACTGCCGATAACAAGCGGCTTTCCATTTTTGCGTGGCTTAAAAAGCTCATCGTCACAAGCCTGAAGTTTTTTTTCAAGAAATTCAGGAAAATCCCGTTTGCTTTTTACAGTTATGTCTTGGGGAGAACTAACTGTCAATGTATTTTAATTTAAAGACTTACTAATTCCTTTTTCACTAAAGTTAAATCAGGATTTCTGTATCAAGAAAAGAATACATTGTTTTATAAAATCGAGCGCTATGAAGAAAATAATACAATCAGGCGCCCCGTCTTCTTCTGTTGATTAAGATAATAAAAATAAATATATTAAGAGAGGTAAGCCTGTCGTAATATATCCATATAGTGATACGGAGTCCTATAGCATAGCGTTGTATATATATTCCGTCTATCCATAAAATTCATTATACTTAAGTACGGAAAAGACGTACAATACCCTTTCAGCCCCTGTCGATAAAGCAAGAACATAAACTGCTTACGTTCTTTTTTTAAAAAACGTAAATTGATGGAACAACAGGTTCTAACTGCCATTTCCTGACTTTCCGATAACGCTCCAGGGCTTTCAGCAAGCAATTTCAAGGAATTTGAACTCTTTTTTACTTCTTCTGCAGGATCACATAACTCATTGATCAAAAGTATTATTACCAAAAAGTATAAAAACACGGTAAGGAAGCTTTTTGATAAAAGAATGCTCAGCCATAATCAAAAGGTTTTAGATATTGTTGAACAAGCCGAACCGAATCTCCCGGTTATAGGATTGTTCGCGACTGTAGGATATCCGATCTTTTATATTGTATGGAAAGAGATTTTACCCCAACCTTATGAAAATCTCCTGCTGCGTCTGATTGAGGCAGTTATAAGCCTTCCATGGCTTTTTTATCCCTATCTCCCGAAAAAATTAAAAGACTTTTTTCCGTCTTACTTTGTTTTTTCTTTACCGATACTCCTCCCCTTCTTTTTTTATTTCATGCTGCTCAAAAACGAGTGGTCTATGGCTTGGGCAATGTCATCAATGGGAGGATTATTAATACTCATTCTCATTATATATGACTGGCTCCTTATTTGTGTAATATCAGCTTTCGGCTTTGCTTTGGCTTATGGGGCTGTGCTCTATCTTGACGGACATGTGTCGTATGCCCATTTTCAATGGGATTATATTCCAACCTATTTCTTTGCGCTCTTCGGCGGCATTATTGCAAGTCACAGAAAGCAAAGCGCACATAAATCAAAAATCTCGCTTCTGAAAAGCCTGAGCGGCAGTATCGCCCATGAAATGAGAAATCCGCTTAATTCCATTACCAATGCAATAGCCTCGGTACATGCCAAACTTCCCGAAAAACCACAAGACGATATTTCTTCTGAAAGCTATAGTATCAGTCATTCGAGCCTTGTAAGCATTCATCATGTTATTGAAGAGAGTTCAAACACGTTGAACCGGGCTAATAAAATAATCGATTCTATTCTGACCAGTATGCAGGGGGGCGAAGTTGCCACCAAGGGGTTTATACGTCTTGGAGTATTTGAAGCGATTAATGATGCTGTTAACAGTTTTTCCTACTCTGACCCTGAAGAGAGAAAGTTAATCACGGTAAATAAAATTCAGAATTTTGACTTTTTGGGTGATAGAGACCTGTTTTACTATGTCCTTTTTAATCTTTTAAAAAACTCCCTTTACTATAAAAACAAACCTGACTTCAGCATAGAAATAAGTTCAGATTCAATACCTGCGGGAAACATTATCCGGGTCAGAGACTCTGGACCCGGTATACCGAAGAGCAAAAGAGAGCAAATATTTGACAGCTTTTACTCTTCAAACAAAAAAGGAGGCAATGGCCTTGGTCTTTCATTCTGCAGAAGAGTTATCCAATCGTTTGGGGGAAGTATCGTCTGTAACTCGAAGGAAGGGGAATGGACAGAGTTCACCATAACACTCCCAAAATATGATTCTAAAAAGATCCAGGAAATCAAAACAAAAATACTGGGAGAAAAACAAATCCTTGTGACCGATGATCATATCAGCAATCGGCTTATCCTTTCAAAATACCTGTCTGAAATGACTTGCCAGTATGATTTGGCAGAAAACGGAAAGCAGGCTCTCGAATTACTTGCAGAAAATCGGTACGACCTGATTTTTATGGACTTTGAAATGCCCTTGATGAATGGGGATATGGTTGTAAAGTTTATTCGCTCAGCACAGGGTATAGATCCCGCTCTCGCTTTTCATTATATTCAAACACCGATTATAGGTATAACCTCCCTGCCGGAAAAAGAGGCCAATGAAAGGGGCTTAAGTTGCGGCATGAATGAAGTGCTTGCAAAACCACTCAAACGAGCTGATATAATAAGAGTTACAGAAAAGTACTTTTTTTCGGAATCAGCTTTCATAAAAAACGATAAGGAAGAGATCATTAACGGGAAACGTATTCTGCTTGTTGATGACAACGCAACAAGCAGAACATTTATGAGTATGGTACTCCGTCATTACGGATGCGTTGTAAAGGAGGCCGTACATGGCAAAGAGGCCATAGAAGCTCTTGAACAGGAGGATTATGATCTGGTGATAATGGATGTTGAAATGCCGGTCATGAACGGTATCGAAGCAACAAAAGCCATACGGCACGGTGAATGTTTTACCCGTTTCAGCACATTCAGTACTCTTCCAATCATAGGCTTGACTGGCAATACAGATGTAACAAGCGTGCAGAATATGAAGGAAGCCGGTATGAACTATCATCTTGGAAAACCTGTATTCAAGGATGATCTTCTATCGACCATTGCAGTTATGCTTAACAACCATACATACAGAAACACAGTCATGAACAATAAAAACGCAGTACCGCCAGGACAAACCGAAGAGCAGTTCTGGAAAGCCATTGATAATGAAAAAATTTTAGACCTCTCAACCATTAACAGCCTCAAAGAAATTGGCGGGGAGGAGTTGATTGAAAGTCTTTTCGAAACATTTATTATTGATTGTGAGAAACTGATAACCGAACTTGCTGAGGCTGATGCAAAAAAGGATAATAAACAGGTGGATCAGATTCTGCATACCCTTAAAGGCTCTACGGGAAGTATTGGTGCCAATAAAATGTATGTGCTTTCGAAATACCTCAACGAAGTTTTTCATCAGGGCAAATGGCCAGAAAACCAGTCATGGATGGATAACTTTAAAGCTGTCACTCAAGAAACTGTAAAAGAACTGCAAAATCAGGTTAGAAAGTAACGCTAATCATGGTATTGACATACCCGAATTTCATGATTGTATAATGAGGAACAACGTACTGATCGTTAAAAACATTACGCACGAAGGGCCAGGTCTTCTTGAAACCGCACTTTTTGAGCATGGAATTTTTTCGAACGCTGTTAACCTTGCAACAGGAGAGCTGTTCCCCGACCCCCGTCAGTTCAGTGCTGTCGTTGTCCTCGGCGGCCCCCAGAGTGCCAATGATGAAACCCCTGCAATGCAGCTTCAACTTCGGCAGATTGAACAGATATTGCATGAAGAAATACCCTTTCTCGGTATCTGCCTCGGCATGCAGACTCTTGTTAAAGCAGGCGGTGGAAAGGTAGTGAAATGCCAGACAAAAGAGATCGGATTTAACGACAGTGAGGGGCTCCCCTATCGGATAGAACTCACCCCATCCGGTAAAGAAGAGCTGCTTTTTGACGGACTGGGCAACAGTTTTCCTGTTTTTCAGCTTCACGGGGAAACCGTTGAACTTGCTTCATCGGGCATGAAGCTCCTCGCTACAAGTGACGGGTGCAGAAATCAGGCTGTAAGGGTTGGAAAAAACGCCTTCGGTCTGCAATGCCATTTTGAACTGACCGAAACAATGCTTGCAGATTGGACAGGTATTGATAGTGACCTGAAGCGTATGGATCGTATCACTCTCTTGAAGCAGTTTGATGCTTTCCTTTCAGAATATACGGCGACTGGCCTGAAACTTATGAACAATTTTCTCACCTTCGCCGGTCTTGTCTGATCCATAATCATGATCGATCCCCGACGCATAAGGCTTTTAAACGAGCGGAATGACCTTCATGGACCAGTTATCTACTGGATGTCCCGCGACCAGAGAGTCAGGAATAACTGTGCATTACTTTTTGCGCACAGAAAAGCTGAAATCCTGAAACAGCCTCTTGTTGTAGTTTTTACACTCGCACCATCGTTTCTAGGTGCTCCTCTAAGGCATTACGATTTCATGCTCAAAGGTCTTCAAGAAGTTGAAACAAGACTCAGAGAACTCAATATTCCCTTTTTTCTCCTGCAAGGGGAACCGGAAACAGAACTGCTCCGCTTTATCAAGAAATTGAAAGCCGGAGCAATAGTCACCGATTTTTCACCATTGCACATTTCACGAACATGGAAAAAAACAATCGGTAAAAAGCTGCTCGAGATTCCACTGTATGAGATCGATGCCCACAACATCGTGCCCTGCTGGATTGCTTCTGACAAGCAGGAATTTGCGGCCAGAACGTTTCGTCCGAAAATAACAACGTTGCTGAAGGAATTTCTTACAGAGTTCCCCCAGCTTTCTCCCCTTGACTCAGATCAGGAACACATCCCTGTTGCATGGGATGAGATCTACAAGGGGCTTCATGCCGACCCAGGGGTGCAACCTGTTGATTGGCTTAAACCTGGGGAAAACGCTGCCAAGACATGCCTTGAAAACTTTCTATCCGACAGGCTTTCCTCATATTCGGTAAAACGAAACGATCCAAATACCGGAGCTCTCTCCAATCTCTCTCCCTATCTTCATTTTGGCCAGATCAGCGCTCAGTATTGCGCTATACGTGTTTCGGAGAGTAATGCCCCTGAAGCAGACAGAAGCGCTTTTCTTGAAGAATTGATTGTACGAAGAGAGCTGTCAGATAACTATTGCAACTATAACGACCTCTACGATTCATTTGACAGTCTGCCAAAATGGGCAAAAGAAACACTTGAGCAACATAAGGCTGATAAACGGGAGTATCTCTACACATCGGAAGAGTTTGACCGAGGGGCAACACACGAAGAGTTATGGAACGCCGCACAACTCGAACTGGTAAAAACCGGCAAGATTCACGGCTATATGCGCATGTATTGGGCTAAAAAAATTCTTGAATGGAGTGAAACTCCGAGAGAGGCATTTGATACCGCCATCGCTCTGAACGACCGCTATGCTCTTGATGGACGGGATCCTAACGGGTATGCAGGCGTCGCATGGTCAATTGGAGGGCTTCATGACCGTCCATGGTTTGAACGCATTGTTTATGGCCGAATTCGATATATGAATGCTTCCGGTTGCGCAAGAAAATTCGATGTCAAGCGATACATTGCGCGATTCGGTAGAGAGGGGCCTTTCTCTTCCTGAAGGCAGGGTTGCATCCAGGAAGAATATAAGTTGTCAAGCAGGAGTATTTTCCTCTAAAACCAGATCGATTGTCCGGCGGTTGATATCCACGCTGTTCACCTTGACCTTAACCCGCTGACCAATCTGCAGACGTTTTTTACGACGTTTGCCTATAAGGGAGTAAGTAGCCTCGTCGTACTCATAATAGTCGTCGGTGAGATTACGCATGTGTACCATCCCCTCAATAGCAAAATCAACCATTCTCACATAGATGCCGTAATCGGTAGCTCCTGAAATAATACCCGGATAAACCTTACCGACATGGGAGTCCATGTATTCAACCTGCTTGAGCTTGATTGATTCGCGCTCGGCCTCGACTGCACTTTTTTCCCGTTCGTTGGATATCTGACAGACCGTGCGGATTTTTTCCGTCAGTTCGGCAAGCCGTTGGGTTGAAATTTTTTTACGTTTTTTCCGAAGGGCCTCGTATTCAAAAAGCAAGCGGTGGATGATCAAATCGGGATAGCGTCTGATCGGAGAGGTAAAATGGGTGTAGTGCTCAAACCCAAGACCATAATGACCGACGTTGTCGCCGGTGTAGACCGCCTTGGACATTGAACGGAGTACAAGCTCATTGACGAGAAACTCAACATTGCTCCCCTTTACCTGCTGAAGCAGCTGACGAAGGGCTGGAGCTGCAACAATCGGACCTTCCTTACCTCTATTCAGCTTGAGATCAAAGCCAAGCCGTTTAACAAAATTGGCAAGAATCAGCACTTTTTCCTGCTGGGGGAAGTCATGAACCCTATAGATAACCGGCTGTGGTTCTTTCTTGTTTTCCTTGAACGTTTTAGTCAGGTATTTTGCCACTTTGCGATTGGCAAGCAACATAAATTCTTCAATAAGACGATGGCTTCCGAGACGTTCTTTTTTTATGACTTCAAGCGGTTCGCCCTTATTGCCAAGTTTGAAACGCACCTCTTCGGTTTCAAAATCGAGCCCTCCATGCTTAAAGCGCTTTTCACGCAGGATGACGCTGAGGCGGTCGAGTAACTGGAGCTCTGTAACATAATCGCCTTTGCCCTTCTTTAAAATAGCCTCTACATCTTCGTAGGCAAATCGACGTTTGGAGTGAATAACCGTTTTATGAAACTCGTGTTTGCGAACTTCACCGTCTGCAGTCATGGTAAAAAACACTGAGAATGCCATCCGGTCGACACCGGGATTAAGACTGCATATCTGCTCGGAGAGCCTTGCCGGCAACATCGGGATCACGCGGTCGACAAGATAGACTGAAGTCGCTCTTTTGAGTGCCTCACGGTCGAGAAGAGAGTTTTCAGGCACATAATGCGATACATCGGCAATATGAACACCTATTGAATAGAGACCGTCCTCAAGCTTTTCAATTGAAAGAGCATCATCAAAATCCTTTGCATCGACAGGATCGATGGTAAAGACTGTTTTATCGCGAATATCAAGCCTGTCCTTAAGTTCCTCATCAGTAATGCCCTCACGGATGGAAGCTGCAAAGTCAAGGATTTTGGTATCAAAAGTTTCGTCGATACCACGGCTCCGGGCAATAGCACTGACTTCAACAGCCGAGTCGCCGGCAGTACCAAGCACTTCAAGCACCTTTGCCTGAATAATTCCTTCCTTACTGAAATCAAGCTCTCCTACAAGCACCTTCTGGCCATCTGTTGCTTTGAGGGAGTTTCTGATGGGTACAATGATTTCCGGAAGAATCTTGCGGTTGTCGGGCTTAAGCACAAACTTCCGGTTCGACTTGACAAGCGTACCGATAAGAGTTGTAACTGCTCGTGATATAACGCTTTTCACCACACCTTCGCAGCGCTGATGGGGAGTGGATTTCGATGCATAGGTATCGGGTACCTTTGAAACGAGTACCTCGACTTCGTCACCATGAATTGAAGAATTCAAATCACCGGCCTTGATGAAGATATCGTCGTCAAAACCCTCTACATCAACAAAGCCATAACCGTTAGGATGCGTTGAGATATGACCGGTATAACTTTTGGAAACCTTGTAATGCTCCTTGCCGGGAAGAGGAAAGGGCTTGACATGCACAAGGTGATCTTCGTAGGTAGATGCCTCAATGAGCGACAGACCGTAACAGCGATTGGAATCCTTGTCAACAGCCCCTTCTTCCTGCAGTTTGTGCAGTACATACCAGAAACCAGGAAGTTGCTTTGATTCCGTATATCCAAGTGCGATAGCTAAATCCAGAGATCGTAAACGAGCACCTTCATGGTCAGAGAAAAATGTAATAATTTCAGCAGCAAGTGAACTTTCGCCACGCCTGAAAAGAAATTCGTTAATCAGGATATGATCATTCGGCTTCACCCGTTCACCGGTATGCGATGCAGACTGTCTGGTATTCTTCCTTGCCGGGGGTTTTGATTTTCGGTTAAATCGCTGTCTTGCCACTACATTCAATCATTTATGTTAGGATTCCATTTCTTGCTGGAACCATGCACTGTCGCGCAATTTCTGATTCGTCACGTCAACACCTGTTGCTTCTTTTAAGAAGTTACTAACATCAGAATACTTCAGCAAACAATTAGCGGCACTATCTGTGCTCATGCTGATAACTCCTGAGGTTTCAAATATCCGGATGGGAAAACGAATTCAACATAATCAAAAGAAAACACAATACACCGGTACACTGCTTTTATTTCCTTTTTTTACTCATCATACGTATCATACAGGTAACGATAGATTCGTTCAAATAATCACTGAACGACATACACAATCAATAAAGAACACCTCTATTTATTGCTGAGATAAAAGATGGAAGGCAAACTTTACCTGCAGGCTGAAAAGAGCTATCCACTCAAGACAGCTTTAGTTTTGTTGGGGTTCAGGAATCACCCCAACCTACATATGGGCACCTCTATCTGTTCCAGGGTAATATGTTTAATAGTGGTGCCCTAAACATCACAAAAAGATGATGATGCATGTCTAAAATACTGATGGTTTTTTTCTCTCAAAGTGGAACGACTGCCCGAGTTGCAGAATCCATAGCTGCTGGATTCAAAAGATATGGACATACGGTGGATCTCTGCAACATTAAACATGGAGCCCCAAAAAGTGTTGAGGGTTACGACATGATCGGCATTGGAAGCCCTGCATACTATTTCCGCCCATCCATTAACATAACAGAGTATCTGAACAGCCTTCCCTCCCTTAATGGCATGCGAAACTTTGTTTTTGTGCTCTATGGCACCTATCCAGGAGATACCGGCAATATCATAAGAGAGGGGCTTCGCATGAAAGGAGCCAGGGAAGCAGGTTATTTCAAATGTTATGGGGCAGATCTTTATCAGGGCTATTTAAAGGCTGGTTATCTTTTTTCGCCTGATCATCCCCTGAGGGAAGAATTGAGTCAGGCAGAAGAGTTTGCCTCCGGAATTTCCGAAATTATGGCCGGGCAAAAATACACCCAACCGGAACCAGACCCTTCACCGGCTATCATCTACCGTCTTGAACGTTTTTTTACAAACCGCTGGCTGATCAAAACGATTTATAGCCGCCTGTTCCATTTAGATAACAACAAGTGTACTGCCTGTTCCGTATGCATAAAGCAGTGTCCGACTAAAAATATCAGTGCGGACAATGAGGGGCAGCCGGTCTGGAGTCGAAATTGTGTCCTCTGTCTCAGTTGCGAAATGAATTGCCCACAGGAGGCGATCACATCACCTGCAAGCTGGCCCCTGGCTAAGCCGGTCTTCATGTACAATGTAACCCGTGCATCACGGGACAGTTCACTCGACTACGTGCGGGTAAAACACATCAAGGGCCTCACAACTCGAGGATAAACGACACAACGGAATAGACTTTAACGAACAATTCCGTGGACTCCCCAAGCTGGGCAAACTCGACTCCTGACCAAAGTAATCAAACCTCACGCCCCTCACCTGAACCCTAACAATACATGTTGTGCCAGCAGCAACACCACCGCGAATAAAAAACATTTATGTAAAAAATAATGCGCAATCAAACAAAATTGTCTGAAATTTTATTATTTTTATTTTATTTTCCCTTATTTATTTAGGCGTAAAATATTTTTCACTTAAATAACAGTGAGCAAGAAAGGATACTGACGGCGAATTTTCAGATCGATAGAATAAGCTACGTATGCGAATTGAAAGTACAACTTCCAACCATCCAGGCGTAAAGCCCTGGATTATCGATACAACCCTGAGGGATGGGGAGCAGGCTCCCGGCGTTGTATTCAGCGCTGAGGAAAAAACACATATTGCATGTCTTCTTGCTGATACCGGAGTAAATGAGCTTGAAATCGGGTACCCGGCAATCAGCAATGATGAACGCGACACGATCAGGAAGATAGCAACCATGAATCTTCCTGTACGTCTGACCAGCTGGGCCAGGGCAAAATGGCAGGACATTGAAGATGCCCGTATATGCGGTACAGAGGCCCTTCACATCAGCTTTCCGGTTTCTGCGCTCTACCTTGAGCTTATGGAAAAAGATTACGCATGGGTACAGCGACAACTGCAGGAGCTCATTCCAAAAGCAAAAAAATATTTCAGCTTTGTCAGCGTCGGAGCACAGGATGCTACAAGGGCAGACACGGAAATGTTGAAAAGTTTTGTTCTTGATGCTGAAGCTTGCGGGGCAGATAGAATACGTATTGCCGATACTGTCGGCATTGCAACACCAACATCAATAATAACACTCATCAGCCAACTGAAATCCGTAAGCTACGCGGCTCTTGAATTTCATGCCCATAACGATCTTGGTATGGCAACAGCCAATGCATTCACCGCTCTGGAAGCAGGGTGCAAAGCAGTCAGCGTTTCGGTAACCGGACTTGGGGAGCGGGCTGGAAATGCTGCACTTGAAGAACTTGCCATTGCATTGAAGCTATCCGGGAAATACGATTCACATATTGATACCAGGCAGCTTTCGCATCTTTGTGAAGCAGTCAGCAAAGCATCAGGACGGGTTATCCAGGATCAGAAAGCCGTTGTAGGCAAATCGGCTTTTCAGCATGAATCAGGCATTCACTGTGCGGCACTGCTGAAACACCCGCTATCGTATCAGCCCTTCCTTCCGGACCAGGTAGGTCGCCAGACAGAGGAGCTTGTTATCGGAAAACACTCGGGCAGTGCGTCATTACAACATTTTTTTTCCGGCAGGGGGGTTATACTTTCAAGAGATGAGGCAAGCTCTCTTCTTGAAAAAGTCCGCCAAACGGCCACTGAAAAGAAAAGAGCCTTGAACCCTGAAGAACTGGATAGCATTTACAACACCCTTTTAGTCAAACACTGATAAATCAGACCTCAAGAGCCATGCTTATAGCCCAGGAAGAGGATCATAGCAGTATCAGCCTGCTTGCCGAAGTCAGCCGAACCATAACCAATGAAGATGATATCAATAAGGTATTAAGGCTTGTACTGTTCATCATGTCCGAACACATGAACATGCTGCGGGGTATGATTACGATCCTTAACCGTGACACTCGAGAAATTGTAATCAACGAATCATTCGGACTGACGGTTGAAGAGAAAGAAAGAGGCCGTTACCGAATTGGTGAAGGCATTATCGGGCAGGTTGTTAAAACCGGGAAAACAGTCATTGTCCCCAGCATTAACAATGAGCCGCTCTTTCTTGACCGCACCCGTTCACGCTCAAGGTCTAGAAAAGAAGACCTTTGTTTTATCTGTATTCCAATCAAGGCAGGCACAGAAATCATAGGCACCCTGAGCGCGGACCATCAGCTTGAACCACTATCGGGAGAAGAGCATGTTAAAAAGAACAAAGCCGATAAGGGGCAAAGAGATATGCTGCAACACTATGTCGACCAGCTCTCGATAATTGCTGCCATGATTTCACAGGCAGTACGCCTCCGGCAGCTTGCACACGAAGAAAGCGCTAAACATCCCCAGGAAGAGAACAAAACAGCTGAAAAGCTTTCAAAGCAGAAGCGCCACACGGAAGAACACAATGATGAAACCTTTACTGATGTAGAACGTCCGGCAAACATTATCGGTAATACAAAACCGATGATCTCGCTGTTTAAAATGATTGAGAAGATCGCTAAAACCAATGCAACAACGTTGATACTTGGCGAAAGCGGTGTCGGAAAAGAGTTGGTCGCCAGTGCCATTCACTTTAAAAGTCACCGATCGGGCAACACGTTCATTAAATTCAACTGCGCTGCACTTCCGGAAAGTATTGTTGAAAGTGAGCTTTTCGGGCATGAAAAAGGAGCATTTACCGGTGCATCATCTACCCGGCAAGGGAGATTTGAGCTTGCCCATAAAGGAACAATCTTTCTGGATGAAGTGGGGGAAATGAGTCTTCCGATTCAGGCAAAACTGCTGAGAATCATTCAGGAAAAGGAGTTTGAAAGAGTCGGAGGATCAAAAACCATAAAAGTCGACGTCAGGATAATTGCCGCAACTAACCGTAATCTTGAAGAATTGATCCGGGAAGGTCTTTTCAGGGAAGATCTCTATTACCGGTTGAATATTTTTCCCATTACCGTCCCCCCTCTGCGGGAACGCAAAACCGATATACTTCTGCTTGCAGATTATTTTGTAGAAAAATACAATGCGGCTAACCAGAAAGGAATTCGCAGAATATCAACAACTGCGATTGATATGCTGATGCGATATCACTGGCCGGGTAACGTCCGCGAACTTCAGAACTGTATGGAACGGGCAGTCATCCTGAGCGAAGACAATGTCATTCACGGTTATCATCTCCCTCCTACTCTTCAGACTGCTGAATCCAGTGGAACGCCCTATACCGGATCACTGCAGCAGAAGCTGGATGCAATTGAAAAAGAGATGATCATGGAAGCGCTGAAACGCACAAAAGGAAATATGTCCAGAGCGGCAATACAATTAGGTCTTTCAGACAGGATCATGGGACTTCGTATCAAAAAGTTCGATATTGATTATCGGAAATTCCGTCCATAAAATTTTTCACATATAATAATATTTGATTCATTATCTTATATAAGATTTGGACTGATATTGAGTTCATGGTCACCCCCACCCCCGTTTGCATTATCTACTCGTTGCACGATAAGATTCAGAGTTGATTCGATAATGCTGAAGCAGAAAAAGAAATGTGTCCTCTCTACAAAAACGCCATAAGCAAAATGCAGGATAACAACGGAACCAACAATCAGTTTTCGCTAGAAATGGTTGAGTTCAATCCTGAATGGCAATTTGAAAACCATAAAACCGGAGAATTCTACAAGAACGGAGTTATACCCCAGAAACTGTTTATCACCTATCTTGGGGGGAATATTCAGCCTGCGAGCACCGACAAGGTCTTTGCTTCCCTTGAAAATATGTTCAAAAGCGGGGCGCTCACAAACTCCAATTATATCAGGATTGCTGATTACAACAAAGTAATCAGCGCGTCATTCCATACGAGAGTCCTCTATGCCAATACACTGAACCGTCTTAATGAGAAGTATCATTGCCGGCCCATTGTTACCTACATCTGCGGAGCATCACTTCTTACGAAAACAATGCTGCGCCTTTTTGCATCCTATGTAAAGCAGGAGTTCATCTTTGTTGCAACAGCACAAGAGGCCTTCGACCTCATAAACGCAAACAACGACGACCCTTGGGAGGAACAAGATAATCAGATTACTATTTCACAAAAGGGACTCGATCAATTGGCTGCCCTGTGTGGAAACCTTCTTTTCAATGAGACTTTTACATTTGACGAAAATAAGGATGGAGTATCACCTGCCGATCCTCTTTACGACCTGTATTCGATAATCGCTCTTCTTAATCATGATCTGAAAGAACTTCAGAAAAACGAAAAAGAACAGAAAGAGGAGATTGAACAAGCCCTTGAGCATTCCCGCGTTCTCAATACCAAACTTTCTGAAGAGAAAAAAATAGTTGAAGAAAAAGAGCAAATCCAGCAAATCCTGATAAAAAAGCTTAACCAGGCAAAAATTGAAGCTGAAATAGCAAACAGGGCAAAAAGCGAGTTTCTGGCCAATATATCCCATGAAATAATAACGCCGCTTCACGCTGTAATCGGCATGACGGAGCTCCTTTGCTATACCCCGCTAAACAGTGAACAAACAAATTATACAGATACAATACAAACGAGTACACAACAGCTTTATCAGTTGCTCAACAATATTCTTGATTTCAGTAAAAACGAATCGGGGCAGATCGACAATAATACTATACGCTTTGATATCAAAACACTTTTCCATGATATCTCTTCCCGCCTGAACGATAGCGCCCTGAAAAAAAATCTGCGGTTAACCCTGACTATTCCGCCAGCAATACCGCAGTATCTTTTTGGTTATCCTGACTATCTGACGCAGGCACTTGTCAACCTGGTGCAAAATGCAATTAAATTCTCCAATAAAGGGGAAATCATTGTAAGCATTGAGCCTGTATCCGAAACACCAGAGAATATATCCCTCCGCTTTTTGATCAGTGATACGGGAATAGGCATTCCTGAAGAAAAAAAAGAACTGGTTTTTCAAAAATTTACCCAGGTAGACTCCTCAGCTACACGGAAAGAAGGCGGAACAGGACTCGGCCTGGCAATCACCAAACAACTTGTTGAGTTAATGGGTGGTACACTCGAACTCAGCAGCAGGGAAAATGAAGGGTCTATATTCTCCTTTGTCCTTTTATTTATAAAACCGAATGAGAACAATAAAAAGAATGACGCCAGCAGCATTCTGCCCTACACCGGTTCACTCTATCAAAATCGGCTTCATACCCCCATGAAATCAAGAGAAAATACATTACCATCAAATACCCGAATACTTCTCGTCGAAGACAATGCCATTAATCAACGAGTAGCTTCGGCTATGCTTAATAAGCTGGGATTCACCATAGATATTGCCGACAACGGGATTGAAGCTATTGACGCTCTTAAACAAATCGCTTATTCTCTGGTGATCATGGATTTGCAAATGCCTCTCATGGGAGGTCTTGAAGCTACCAAAAAGATCAGAAAAATAGAGACTGGCACAAGAGACCCTGATATTCCGATTATTGCCATGACTGCCAATGCCACACAGCAAGACAAACAGAACTGCCTGAACGCTGGAATGAATGACTTTATCTCAAAACCAGTTACAATACCAACTTTTCAGGCGTTGCTCAATAAGTGGGTGCCGCAGAAGAAATAGTTGGCAATGGGCAGTTGGCGGAGGGCTTAGGGTACCGATTGGTTCGTTCGGGTTCAGGAATCACCCCAACCTCCATGGGTCACCTCTATTTTTTGAAAAAATAGAGGTGATTTAAACAGGGTTATTTTGGCATGGCGGCAATAAAATGCGCTATCTTTGCGATCTCCTCTTCACTTAAGCGGAACGTGCCTGCCCTGATAATACCTTCGACCTGAGCAGCATTTCGTCCTCCGACAATTGCACCCGTAACGCCAGGATGGCGCAAGGTCCATGCAATGGCAACCTCACCTGCCGAACGGTCGTGCTGTGATCCTATATGTTTCAGAAGTTCAACCAGTGCGAGATTGGCTGTCAGGCGAGGTTCCTGAAACTCCTTGTTTCCCCTGCGCCAGTCATCATTGGAGAAGTTTGCAACCCGTTCATGCGTCATCGCTCCGGAAAGCATCCCGGAAAGCATTGGAGAATAGACAATAACACCGATAGTATGCTCCATACAGAATTGGAGAATCTCATGTTCAATTGCAGGCCGCAACATTGAGTATGGAGGCTGAAGAGTGGCAACAGGGGCAATTGTCATTATCCGGCGCAATTGTTCGACATTGAAATTCGATACACCAATATGCCTTACGAGGCCCTCCTCCTTCAGACGAGCCATCTCCTGCCAACCCTCTTCAATATCGACATCAGGGTTTGGCCAGTGAATCTGATAGAGATCGATGGCATCAACATTGAGTCTTTTCAAGCTCGCTTCACACTCTCTTCTTATCGAACCCGCCTTGAGACTATTGCTGATCTGATTCTTGTCATTCCACACAAGGGAACATTTGGTAAAAATAAAAGGCTTCTTCTTCATGCCGCCGACAGCCCTGGCCACAAGCTCTTCAGAATGACCAAGCCCATACACCGCCGCCGTATCAATCCAGTTTATGCCAAGTTCGAGAGCACGCTCAATTGCACTGACTGCATCTCCATCATCCTGCGCTCCCCATCCATACGCCCAATTGCTGCCGCCAATCGCCCAACTTCCAAAACCAGTTGGAGTTATGTGCATATCGGTATTTCCTAGCTGACGTGTCTGCATGATCTATGTCCAGTTATAATGTTTCCTGATACTTGTTCTATAGTAACACATACGGGAGACGAATTCGATCCCTCACTTTTAAAAAATCAAACTTTTTCACCTCTCATCAACAGTAAAAACCAGTTTCATACGTTTTTGTAGTTTTTAATCCACCAAGAGAGTTGCCCGCCCGAACAGGAACTCCGCAGAATCTCTGAATGGGAGCAACTGGCATTGCTTCCCCCCACAGTTATCAATCACAAGAAAAACTATTTTTATACCTAAATGTAGATTTCTTAACTATCATACGGAATTGTAGATATCTACTACGCTGATAATTACATTTATTTAAAATAGTTACCTCTTGAAATAATAAAATAAACCTGCGTCAATCACCTGAAATCCTTCTGCAGAAGGGCTTTAAGGGTCATAACTTTTCATGAAATAAAATTCTTCTCCTGAAAGACTGACTTTGGCACGCATATTGCAACCATAATAACATAAATATTCAGGAAGAAGGATGATTCATACTGAATATCTGATGACAAACGCATCGAAAACCTAAAAAAGTACGAAAATGAGAAAAGTTGCTATTTACGGAAAAGGTGGTATCGGCAAGTCAACAACGACTCAAAACACGGTTGCCGGTCTTGCGGAAATGGGTAAGAAAGTCATGG
>CAIXLG010000133.1 GCA_903920215.1 uncultured Chlorobiaceae bacterium | reverse complement strand
CTCTCCGGAGTGACTATATTCTGATGAAGGGGTTGCATAAATATCGCGTCTTATTAGCTGACTTTAACTACCAGTAATATAACGATTTGCGATATTTTTTGCCCCCTTTTTTTTGTTTATTGATGAATAATTCAGGTTAAATGTATTGTCAGAGTCTCTGATTGAGAAGAATTACTTGGTACTTTCTTACGAATATAGCAAGAGAACTAATTGCTGGAGTCTGAGACTATCTTAATAAAAAATAATATATTAAGACATGAAAGCGAATACCGTTAATATACCTTTAATAGTGGCTATTATATCAATCATGAAATTGTTATATACCGTCAATATGGTATATCGAAGGCAATGTCTATGGTATTTGTAATAATGACATGTAACGTATCGCTTCCAATTAATGTGAGTTTTAAGTCAAATGAATTGTAAAATGAAAAACATCTTTTTCTCTTTTGGAATGCTGTTTTAACGGTCATAATGCTTACAGCTCTGGTTTATGCCAACAATTATTATGTAAGTGGATATGTTGGTTGGTCACTGTCCAATGATCTCAACGTCAATGATGCCAATGACCAAGTATTGGGAAAACAATAGATATCCCCCAGTATAGACGGTCATTTTAAAGGTATATTGTTACTGGTAAACGGCTCCTATGATTTCCGAACTTCAGGAATTGAACCGTATCTAACTGCAGGAATAGGTGGGGCGAGGATAAGTCCAGGAGATATTACCAAACTTGCTTACCAATTCGGAGCGGGTTTATCTTTTCCAATCTGTGTATGCAAATGTTCTGCGATCGATATAATGTTCAGCCCTCCCGCATCAAAAATCACGTCACTGTAACTCCCCTTTGGAAAGAACAATTATTGATCTTAATCGATTTTTAAGTTTGTTTTATGCCTCCTATAGTACCCGCCAGATATCTTATACCCGATTGCTATGAATGCTTAATGAAACTGAACTATGTGGAAATCTGTTCTTATACAACGTACCGTGCCGCTTACTGTATCCTATCTGCTGCTTATTATTGCGGCTATATCGCTTGACTACCTCTTGCATGTTGCACACCTTGCTTGGATAGGTCGGTATATGGGATTTGCAGGTACAGCTTTTCTTATTTTTTCTTTTGGGTATTCCGCTCGCAAAAATAAACTGATACGGAACGGAACAATGAAGTTTTTTCTCTGGCTTCACTGCAAGGCAGGTTGGATAGGAACCCTGATGATTCTCCTTCATTCAGGAATCCATTTCAATGCTGTTCTTCCCTGGGCAGCTACTGCCTTTATGCTGATAGTCACCGGCAGCGGTCATGTCGGTCAATACCTGCTTAAAAAAATCAGGGATGAGGTAAAGATCAAAATGAAACAACTTGGCATCGCAGTTACTGATGATAACCTTGACCGACAGCAATACTGGGATTCTCTGACCATCAAAACTCTCGAAAAATGGAGAACCATCCATATGCCTATGGTTTCTCTCTTAATGGCATTGACCCTCGTCCATATTTTGAGCATAACATTCTTCTTGAACTGGAGGTAATCCCTTGAGAGTACTACTGTTTGTTTTTATAGCATCATCAATAATTCTGGCAGCTCTCGCAGCTGCGTTCCCCGAAGTTCTGCTGAATCCCGGTCCGCTGATGAGAGGCCATCAGTCATTGAAAAAAGAGTGTCTGAGTTGTCACAAACCATTTGCCGGTGTTACTTCGGTTCAATGTATCGGGTGCCACAAACAGAGTGATATCAGTATCAGGAATGTAGCGGGAAGGTTGCTTCCAAAAGATACCACCAAGGTTCTGTTTCACGGAGGGGTCGATACCAACTCCTGCATAGACTGTCATACAGATCACCGGGGTATTGATGCAGCAAAAGCACTGAAATCCTTCAAGCATACCTCTCTTTCGATTTTAAAACAAAAAGAGTGTATAACATGCCACAGGAATAAAAAGCCTCAGGATGCCCTCCATCGTTATGCAGCCGGTAATTGCTCTGAGTGTCATGGAACAAACCAATGGAAGCCAGCTGCCTTCAATCACAGCCAGCTGACGGCATCATCAGTTCAGCAGTGCATAACGTGCCACAAATCTGACAAGCCAAAGGATAATATGCATGGTATTTCGCAAGCGAACTGTGCGGATTGCCATAAAACCACTGCATGGAAACCGGCGACCTTTGAGCATGACAGATATTTCAGGCTTGACGGTGATCACAGGGCAAGCTGCGTTACCTGCCATACCGAGCCGGGTAATTATAAGAAATATACCTGCTACAACTGTCATGAGCATTCACCTGCCCGTATTATCCGGAAGCATGAAAAAGAAGGAATATTCAATTATCAGAACTGCATGAAATGCCATCGCGATGGAAGCAAGGAAGGCGGGAATCGGGAGGGGGATGACGGAAGGGATGATTAGGTGTGTCATCAAAGCTTTTTACAATTCCTGGCGATAATCTTTGCTGACATGAAGATTATTTGAGACTTGTTAATCCTTCATATGGGGTTTGGCTGGAGCAGAATAGTATGGAAATAAGGTTTGTTGTGATTACCTTCTGTGAAGAGGGTTGCAGAAATATAGCAGCTTGTTAGCTTATTTTAACTGCCAGTGATGTAATGAGTTATGGTATTTTTTGCTCCCTTTGTTTGTTTTTTGGTGAATCATTCAGGCTATAAAATCACAATAAAAATACCATGCCTTTAAATATCATGTCAGGGAAACCATTACCAGGAAAGCTGTTCGCTGCACTTGTTGTTCTATTGCTCTCAAGCATTTCACCTTCATTATCACAACTCCATGCGGCTGAATCTGTTGCTCTTGTGAAAGAAGTATCCGCCGAACTTGATCTCGCTGCCACCAAAGCCATTTTTGACAGTCATTCGGCATGTTTTGTCGATGCACGTTCCGAGTATGTCTATTACAAGTCACATATCAAAGGAGCCATTTCTCTTTCGGACAGCAGGTTTGACGAGCAGTTTCCTGATTTCAAGCAAAAAAAAGCCATTGAAACCCTTATTGTGGTCTATTGTACTGAGTCCAGTTGCGGGAAGGCCAGGCGTGTTGCAAGAAAACTGATGAAAAATGGTTACAGAAATGTCAGGGTTTATACTGGCGGTCTGATCGAATGGGCTCATGCAGGCTTTCCAATGGAAGGATGATTTTGCTTGAAGCAACGCTTTGCCAAATCATAAACAAGGAAACGGAAGAACGCCTATGACCAGGATTGGCTTTCAATCAGCATTAATCACAACCCTGAGGCTGCTGCTCGGCGCTTTTTTTATCATGTCGGGATATGAAAAACTCCTGGATTTGAAGTTTTTCGGTCTTATCATCGCTGAATACCAGATTCTGCCCTCATTTCTTATCCCCGCCGTTGCGCTCCTCTTCTCCCTTTGTGAACTTCTGTGCGGTACCATGCTTCTCATCAACCTGTTCTCGCGGTTCAGTTCATCGGTAATGCTCTGCATGATGGTTATCTTTATCGCTGCCATGATAAACAATGTGATGAGAGGACTCGAGCACGACTGCGGCTGCCTCAAGTTTCTTTCGCAATGGTACGGACTGAAAGAGGAGATCGGTATCGTTCCGATTGTAAGAGACATACTGTTTTTTATCCTGTTATTGCCAATCGCGTTGCTTGGCAGCAACAGAATTCCCTGGAAAAAAGACCAGAAATGAACCACTCTTCTGATCTTTTCCTTTTCCATAGATATTGCATTCCCCTTTGTTCAACAGGGTTTGCTTCCCGTTTATTTTTTTAAACTTACACCTTTATAATGCTCTCTCCTGGGCATACGTCAACACATGCTGGTTCACTATGATGGCCGACGCAGTCGACACAGAGAGTTTCATTGATGATATAGCTATCCTCTCCTGGAGAAATAGCGTTTACCGGGCATTCTGGTTCGCAGGCTCCACAAAAAATGCAGGTATCGGTAATGCGATGTGCCATAAGTAACAGATTCTTGGTATGATTGTGAATACAAAGGGTTTAAACAAACAAAAAGCGTCATGCATTTTACGGTATCAGTATGGCATTTCTTGACATCATTTCATAATTGAAAATTGGATTAACCCAAAAGAGCCATCCCTTTTATTGAGATGGCTCTTGTGTTTTCCTGGGTCTGCAATGATTGTCTTTTTTATCGTCTCTGGATGTGATCGATTACCTCAGCCAGGCGGTCGATCTCATCCCTGGTATTGTAGAAAGCCAGCGACGGGCGTATGGTGCCTTCAACTCCGAACCTCCGTAACGACGGCTGCGTGCAGTGGTGGCCAGTCCGGACAGCAATGCCTTCGCGGTCAAGCAGTTTGCCGACCTCTTCATTGGGCAGATTGTTGAGCACAAACGAGAGCACGCCAACCTTGTTG
>CAIXLG010000132.1 GCA_903920215.1 uncultured Chlorobiaceae bacterium | reverse complement strand
TTGGTTTGTTGGGGTTCAGGAATCACCCCAACCTACAGATGCAATAACTTCTCACTTTTAGGGGTGCCCATGCGTGAATTATTTTTGGGGGTTTGGTTTGGTTTTGGGCGTGCGGATGGATGAAAATTTTGTGCGAAGTTTATCGAACCATACGTAGACAACCGGAATCACCAGCAGGGTTAAAAACATGGAGCTGGCAAGGCCACCGACGAGAGCGACGGCAAGACCGGATTTCCATTCGGAACCTGAACTGCCGGAGAGTGCTATGGGTAGAAGGCCGAAAATAAGAGTCAGGGTGGTCATAAGAATAGGGCGAAGTCGTTCTTTTGCCGCTTCAATGATGGACTGGGTGAGTTCCATGCCTTCGAGGCGGTATTTGTTGATGAAATCGACGAGAAGAATAGCGTTTTTACCCACCAGGCCGACCAGCATGATGATGCCGAGAATGGTGAAAATACTGAGAGATTTACCGGTGAGGGCAAGGGCGAAAAGAGCGCCGATAATTGCAAGCGGAATGGAGAACATCACCACCATCGGCCAGACGTAGGAGTCGTAGAGGGCAACCATGATAAGGTAGACAAAGATAATGGCGACCATAAAGGCCGAAAGCAGGGTTGAAAAGGACTCGCCCTGGCGTTTGAGATCTGATTCATAGGCGTAGGATACGGTGGAGGGCATGAGGCCCTGTTTTTTCATGTTCCCGAGAACTCGTTCGATATCCTGGCCGATGCTGCCGACCGGACGACCGAGAACCTGCGCCTTGACCCAGACTGCATTGTTACGGTCTTTACGCTGCAAGAGAGTATAGCCGCGGTCCTGCTCAAAACTTACAAACTGACCAAGCTTGACCATGTCGCCCTGAGGGGTTCGGAAGATAATATCGGCAAGGGTGGAGGTGTCCTGACGGTAGTACTTGTCGAGCATGACACGGATATCGTACTCATCGCCTCCGTCGCGGTATTTGCCTGCTTCGTCTCCGGCATAGGCGGTGCGGAGGGTTGCGCCGACATCGGCAATAGAGAGACCGAAGGTGGCCATTTTTTCGCGATCGACAACAATACGCATTTCGGGATTGCCAACCCTGGAGGTGAGCTTGACGTCTGCAGTGCCGGGTATGGTTTTAATACTGTCGCGAAGTGCCTCGGCAACTCGGGTAACCTGACTTCTCAGGGGGCCACTGAGAATGACGGCGACGGGCGTTTCATTGGCTGTACCGAAAATGCCGATAGGGTTGATGCTGGCTTTAAGACCTGCAACATCCTTCAGGCTGGTGCGGACTGCCTGCATGACGTCACCCGTGGAAGTCGTGCGCTCTTCTTTGGGCGAGAGCCTGACATTGAGTTCGGAGATGTTGTCGGCGCTCTGATTGAAAAAGCCTTCACTGGAGGCTCCGACATTGACGAGCAGTTTTTTCACTTCCGGCATTGCAAAGAGGCGGTGCTCAACCTGTCGGGTCAGGCGGTTGGTTTCTTCAAGATTGGTGCCGGGCTCAAGCTCAAGCATGACGGAGAACTCGCCACGGTCGGATACCTCAATAAACTCCCCTCCTATTTTACCGAAAACAAGCAAGCTGAATGAGGCTGCAAGCAGGAGTATTGCGCTGAAAAAGACTTTGTAGGGGTTACGGAGGCTCCACTGCAGGAGATCGAGATAGAACTGGCGCAGTCGCTGATAGTTCTGCTCGAAAGCGATGGCAAACTTTTCGAAGGGGTTTTTGCCGGTAAGATTTTCAACTTTGGAAAAGCGGGAAGCGAGAAGCGGTGTTAGGGTAAAGGAGACAAAAAGGCTGACCAGGGTGGAGATAACCATGACCACGGAAAATTCGCGCAGGATGTTGCCGACTAGACCGCTGACGAGCGAGAGCGGCAGAAAGACAACCACATCGACAAGGGTGATGGAGAGTGCGGTAAAGCCTATCTCATTTCTACCCAGGAGGGCTGCACTGCGGGGCTCTTCACCCCGTTCGAGGTGACGGTATATATTTTCAAGCACAACGATGGAGTCGTCAACAAGAACACCCACAACGAGCGAGAGGGAGAGCAGGGTCATGAGGTTCAGTGAAAACCCAAAGAGGTACATGCCCGTAAAGGTGGTAATGAGCGAGGTCGGGATAGAGACCAACACGATGAGTGAGTTTCGCAGGCTGTGCAGAAAAAGCATCATGACAAGGGCGACAAGAAGTACGGCAAGCATGAGGTCGTGCTGGACGGCAGTAACAGCTTCGAGCGTGAAGGTTGATGAGTCCTGGGCTATATCAAAGGAGAGATTTTTGTCTTTATAGAGTTTTTCCAAACGGGAGAGAGTAACCCTTGTAAGGCGGCTGACGTCGACAGTGTTGGCGTCGCTCTGTTTCATGATCATGATGCCGACGGAAGCACGGCCATTCAACCTGGTGAGGGTTGTGATTTCCTTGAATCCGTCTTCAACTTCGGCCACATCACGGAGAGTGACTTTGCCGACAGGGGTGGAGCGCAGAACAAGATCCTGAAGTTCTGAGAGGCTGGTGAATTTTCCTGCGAGACGAACTACAAACTGCCGGTCGCGATCGTCTATCTTACCGGTTGGAAAATCGAGATTGGCCTTGCCTACCTCTTTGAGAACATCCGGAACTGTTAAAGCATAGCTCTGGAGGCGCTCGATATCGATATTAACACGGATTTCGCGCTCGCGTCCTCCGAGCAGATAGACCTGCCCAACGCCAGCAACACTTGAAAGGAGAGGTTTGACGTCGTCCTTGAGCATTCGGTAAAAGTCCGTGTCGGGCAGGGATGAGGTGGCTCCGATTCGGAGTACCGGTGCCTCGTCGAGCGCAAAACGGGTGATGACGGGGGGTTTTGCATCGTCGGGAAAGCGGTCGCGCACTTCGTTGATTTTGCGCTGCGCATCCTGCAGGGCTTTTTCAATATTGGCTGAGTTGGAAAACTCGATGGCAACGACCGATAACCCTTCGGTTGACGTTGAGGTGATCGATGCTATTTTTTCAATGGCTGAAACCGCTTCTTCTACCGGTTTGGTCAGTGAGGTCTCGACTTCGGCGGGTGATGCACCAGGGTAGCGGATGGAGACCGTGACGACGGGTGGAGTCATTTTCGGCAGAAGCTCGTACTGCAGCTGGCCATAGCTGAAGATACCTAGAATGGCCAGTACGGTGAAGAGAACGACAATCAGCGTCGGGCGTTTTATGGCGAGCTCTGTAAGCGTCATGGCACGGCCTGCCCTTTCTTCTGGCCTATGACAAGAACTGCGGAACCGTTGATAAGCTCTGTCTGGCCACTGGTTACGACACTGTCGCCAACTTTGAGGCCATCAAGCACTTCAAGCTCCTTCTGGAGTTCCATGCCGGCAATAAAAGGCGTTAGAAGAGCTTTTCCATTGCGGACCACAAAGACTTCGGGCTTCCGGATGCCCGCAACAAGGGCGATACGGGGAACAAGAAGAGCTTCACGATGACCTTCGCCCGTGGTTACAACCCTGGCAAACATTCCGGAACGGAAAGCGTTTTTTATGGGATTATCGAGAAGCACTTCCACTCTAAAGGTATGGTCGCGGCCTGACTTGTTGCTGACTGCGCTGACTTTGCCGCTGAATCGCTGAGCGGGAGAGGTGTCGCTGGTAACGGCAAGAGTTGTGCCTAGAACAAATTTGTTGATTTCGCGTTCGGGGACAAAGATGATGATTTTCACCCTGGTCATATCGACCATGTGTGCAACCTTGCCCCCCTCGTGAAGCAGTTCACCTTGCTCGACAAAACGGGTGGTGAGGGTACCTGTAAATGGAGCCTTGACTTTGGTATCGCTGAATTTTCGGGCGGTTGCAACAAATTCGGCCTGAGCCTCTTCGTTCTGGAGCTGCACAGCCTCATAAGCTGAAAGCGGGACTGCTCCTTCGGCATAAAGGGTTTTGTAGCGTTCGACGTCTCGTTTCGTCTGGCGGTAATGGGCACCTGCTTTGCGCTGGAGGGAGGCTGCAACTTCGTCGTCAACAATAACCAGGACGTCGCCAGCTTTTTTTGGTGAACCCGGTTCAGCCGATACCTTGCGCACCACACCTGCGGATTCTGAGAAGATGTCGGCTTCGCGGAAAGCTTCGACAGTGCCGACAGTGCTGAAGCTGTCGCGGACTGCTGCTTTTATGACCAGTGCAACGTTTACGGGAATAAGGTCGGAAGGCTTTTTTACAATGGCTTTTTGGGGAGCACGATGCTGAAAGAACCAAAAGAGCGAGAGAAGAAGCAGCATCAAGAGAATGACAGAAGCCAGCTTATTTTCTTTGAGCCTTTGGGCTATGGTTTGATCTTTCTTCATGAGCTATAGAGTAAAATGCCTGATATAAAAAAAGCGAACCAAAGCCCGCTTTTTTTATGGGTAAAAAGAGGACGCTTCTCAGCAGAAATGGCTTGCAATGGTACAGGATATGTCGGCTGAAGCCTTGACATGCTCAACAATTGAAAGAATACCTGTATGGTTTATGATATTCTGGTCATTCACCGTAGACTTGATTTTCGCAAACGCCGTGTCATAGAGTCCCTGGATTTCGGTCATCATGACCAGCGTCTCACTGGCGTGCTTTGAGTTGCCGCTTACAAATGCCTCGACTGCCTTTTTGATCATTTCGGCTGTGATGTCACCCATGGGTTTCAGACCGTACTCGTCCTTATGCAGATCCTGAACATTGGCAAACTTTACATACTCGGCTTTGTCAGCTATGTTGAGCGCAAGCTGGGCAAGGCGTTCAAGCTCACGAAGAATCATCCGTGCCTGCTTGATTGCCTTGTGATCTTCTTCGCCGAGGTTCTGGAAGGCCAGGTAGGCAAGGGTCAGGTACTCGACCTCAAACTTCCCTTTCCTGATATATGCTTCATCAAACTTGAAAGCTGAAGAGGCAAGCTCAACATTTCCTTTTGTTGAAGCCCGGATACTGAGCATCAGGTTGTTTTCGACATTGGATGAAAGTTTGGTAAGCTTTTGCTTGAGGGATTCAAGCTGGACATAGACTGTGCCCTGCGGTTTTATGGAAAGACCAAATTTGGCGGGGTCGATCTTGATAGTAAATGCTTGCGGGGTTTCTGTGGTTTTCGGGGAGTCGCCGAAAAGTTTGCCTAACAGGTTAGCCATAGGGTTCAAACACCATGCTTATGTTAATAGAAAAATATAAAGTGTTGCTAATTTAGCAGACCTGCAAGGTTAATTGCAAGAAAAAAACAAAAATGCTGTGCGTGGCATAGCAAGAGACAATGGTATTGTGATCAGTCTTCAAGGGATTCGAGGACGTTTTCATAGAAATCCCCTTTGTGGCGGACGATTTCACCGGTTATGAGATAAATGACTTCACGGGCAATCATGGCGGCGTGGTCGGCCATGCGCTCGATATACCTTGAGATGCTGAGTGCCGCTATGAGTTCGTCGACATTGGCATCTGCCACTTTCATCATCTTCGTTACTTTTTTGAAGGCGGCCCGGTGCATGATATCGATCTCTTCATCGAGAGCACAGACTTCGTCCGCCAAGTTGCGATCTTTGGAGACAAAGGCCTCAATCGACTGCTTTACCATTACTCCGGCATGCATACCCATGGTCTCAAATGCAAAGGAGCCAAGCAATGCCGTACTGATTTCGGGCATACGGTCGATGATATGCACCGCCAGGTCGCCGATGCGCTCAAG
>CAIXLG010000131.1 GCA_903920215.1 uncultured Chlorobiaceae bacterium | reverse complement strand
CGGGCACGCCGAAGCAGTCTGTTCGCAATGCGGGGGGTACCCCGAGAACGCCCTGCAATTTCAGATGCAGCCTCTTCATCAATGCCAATACCGAGAATGCCTGACGCCCTTATGATAATTCCTTCGAGAAGTTCTGGTGCATAGTAATCAAAGCGGCTGTTAATGCCGAACCTTGCCCTGAGAGGTGAGGTCAGTAGACCGGAACGAGTCGTTGCTCCAACAAGGGTAAAGGGTTCGATACGCAGCTGCACCGCCCTTGCCGAAGGCCCGCTGTCAAGCATGATATCAATACGGAAATCCTCCATGGCTGAATAGAGATACTCCTCAACAGCTGGGGGCATACGGTGAATTTCGTCAATAAAAAGCACATCCCCTTTTTGAAGACCAGTCAGAAGTCCGGCGAGATTACCTGCCTTGTCGAGCAAAGGACCGGAAGTTGACTTGATGCTGCTTCCCATTTCGGATGCAATAATATAGGCGAGCGTTGTCTTTCCGAGCCCCGGTGGACCGGATAAGAGGACATGGTCCAGAGCATCACCACGCATTTTTGCTGCTGAAATAAAAACTTTCAGGTTATCGGTCAGCCGCTGCTGTCCGGCAAAATCATCCATAGAGAGGGGTCGAATCTGTTCTTCGATCCTGGTCTCAACGACATCGGGTGGCGTATTGAGCAGTTCTATTCTCAAGCAGAAAACATTACAGGTTTATCAGCATGGCATTCAGAGCTTTATCCTCGGATCCGCAACAGCATAGAGGACATCGGCAAATAGATTGCCAAGCACTATAAGAGAGCCGGAAATAAAAGTATTGGCAATAATCAGCGGGTAATCCCTTGCAAAAATAGCTTCGACGGTTACCCTTCCCATCCCCGGAAAAGCAAAAATCACCTCAATAAATAAAGCTCCACTGAAAATAAAAGGCAACGAACTCCCCATCAGAGTTATTACCGGCAGAAGAGCATTTCGAAGTGCGTGCTTAAATATAACCACATGCTCAGGCAATCCCTTGGCCCTTGCTGTACGTATATAGTCCTGCCGGATAACTTCAAGCATACTGCCCCTGACGTAACGGGCAATACCTGCAGCACCATTAATGCTGAGTACGGTAACCGGCAGCACAAGATGCCAAAACCGGTCAAGCAGAAAACCCAGGGTACCATAACTTTCAGCACCAATTTCGTTCAGGCCTGAAACGGGAAAAACCGGAAATTTAAGGGCTAAAAGAATAATCATCATCAGGGCAAACCAGAACTCCGGCATCGAATAAAAAAACAGGGCAGTCACGGTCAGGAACCTGTCGAGAAATGTGTTCTGACGGACTGCAGAAATAATACCAATGAGAATTCCGAAAGTAAAATTTGCAACAAGGGTCAGTGCAGCGATAGTCACCGTTATCGGTAGTGCATCGGCAATAACATCGAAAACCGGCTGCTGGGCACGACTGAAACTGCGACCGAAATCACCCTGCAGAACATTTGCAAGCCATTTAAAATACTGTAAGGGGAGTGGATCGTTAAGGCCATACTGCGCTCTGATCTGCTCGGCAACATTCGGACTGATCCCCGGCTGGATAAAAAAAGCTGCAGGATCACCTGGAGCAAGTCTGATAATGAAAAACGTAAGGGTCAATACCCCGAAAATCAACGGAACGGCAATTAAAAGCCGTTTAAAAATATAAATCAGCATAACAGACTATTGTGCAATATTTGCGGAAGGCTTGAGCCTCCAGTCGTCAACATTGTAAAAAGTTCCGGAAATATTGAGTTCCTCCCCCTCAATCCGCTTGCTGAATCCTTGGGTTTCCTTGATCCAGTAGAGAAAGGTGATTGGTTGATCACGATGAAGGATTTCCTGATACTCAAGCCAGTAAGGCTTTGCCTCGAGCGGATCCATTTTTTGCTTGGCCAGCTCGCACAGTTCGTCAATCCTAGGGTTGCGGTAACCCGGAAAATTAAAGCGACTTTTTTTGAGATCTGAACCCCACGAATCAAGGGGATCAATTTCCAGTCCGATCGACCAGCCGGCCATCCACGCATCAAGTTTTCCAGACTGAAGGTTTTCAAAAAACACGTTGGATTCCTGAACATCGAGCTTGCAATCGATTCCTATTGCCCGAAGGTTTTGCTGAATAATAACACTTGCATAGTTTCTTCTCGCATTGCCCGAATTGGTATAGAGAACAAAACTGAACCTTTTGCCGTTTTTTTGCAGAATACCGTCCGGGCCAGGAAGCCAGCCTTCAGACTTAAGGATAGCTGACGCTTTTGCCGGATCATATGGGTGAGGGGTTATCCGGTTATTGTAAGCCCATTTGAGAGACGGTGAAATATCGTTATTGCAGATAACGCCATACTGCTTAAGATACCCATCGATGATCGCCTGGCGGTCAATAGCATTCGTAAGGGCAACTCTAACGCGTGCCGAACCGAACAACGGATGAGGTTTGAAGGTGCCGTTTTTACGGTACTCTGCCTGGTCTATATTTGACCAGCCAACATAGTCGTAAACTCGCAAACCAACTGTTTTAATCTTAATCTGAGAATTTGCCTTCAAAAGGGCAGTAAAATCCTCTGGTTTGATATTTTCCACAACATCAACCGCACCGGTCTGAAGCTGGGTCACCCTGACCGTGTAATCAGGCACTACCTTGAAAGAAATTGCCGGAATAGTGCCTGGCTTTGGAAGATTTGACTTCCTGCTCGATACAAGCAAAATTTCCTGCTGCTGTTTCCAGTTCTTCAGCTTATAGGGACCTGCTCCAAGGGGGGTAAGATTGAGCGGAGAGTGACGAAACTCATCGGGCTTAACATTTTTCCAACGGTGCGCTGGAAGAGGAGTAAGCGAGGTATGAAAAAGTGCAAGCTGCTCGGGAACCGGCTTGTAAAACCTGAAAATCAGCGTTGTATCATTTGGCGTTTCGATAGCTTTATCGAAATCAACTTTGCCCTTTTCGGCACCGATAAGCTCTGCAAGGTACTGCTGCCGGGCACTTGCAATCACCGGATTACCATACAGCTGATAGGAAAACTTGAAATCTGCAGATACAATAGGCTTTCCGTCATCCCAGAATGCATCATTTCTGAGAATGTAGGTGAGCGATTTATGATCTTCCGATAGACGCCAGCTCTTGGCGACAGCGCCTTTTGGTGCTTTTTTGCCCTGACCCGGTGTTACTGCCCTCAGTTTCTTTTCAAGAGCCATGTAATTCATCAGGCCGGTGGTCGTATCAAACTCACTTTGCAACAGAGAGGGATAGATAAGGCCAAAAATATTGCTTGAGGTAACGGTTGCACCAATAACGGGATTAAGATAATCAGCGTCACCAAGCATTGCGATAACAAGAGTGGAGTCCATGGCTGCGCTGGCCTTGGCACCCTTACCGTTGCTGCCGTTATGCCGGCTGCAGGAAGAGAGAGTAAGGAGAGCCAGTAAAATTAACAGGGAACCAGCAAGTCTGAACACTACTGAACTCCTGCCTGCACTTTTTTCAATCATCACTGTCATCCTCTGGTTTTTCACTGTTGATCACGTTTTTTATCCTGTCGGTCAGCGCCTCGGCTGCCACATAATTAGAGTATCTTTTTAAAAGGAAATTAAGGGCAACCACCTCAATGATAACGGTAATATTTTTACCGGGGAATATAGGTAATTGCACCAATGGAACGTCAACACCGAGAATCTTTATGTATTTGGTATCAAGGCCAAGCCGCTCATACACCATCTCTTTATCCCATTCAAGAAGTTCTACAACCACCTGTACCTCCTTGACATCACGAATTGCCCGGATACCGAAGGTTGCACGCACATCAACGACTCCGAGGCCACGGATTTCCATAAAATGGTCAATGATATTGTTTCTCTTGGCATTAAGCATCATTGACTCTCCTTTCCGTTGAATAACAACGACATCATCAGCTACAAGGCCGTGCCCCCTTTCAACAAGATCGAGTGCAATTTCAGATTTTCCGAGACCGCTATTACCGATAATCATCACTCCAACACCATAAACATCGACCATTGAGCCATGATACTGCTGGTATAAAGAAAACTGGTCATCAAGAAAACCAGTGACAAAATAGATGGTCTTAGTTGAAGAGAGGCGAGTAATATAGACAGGAATACCCGCTTTGGTAGCCATATCAAGCAGCGACTGCGGGAGTTTATTATTGCTGGTAAGGATAATGCAAGGTATTTTAAATCGAACAAGATTTTCAAACACCCTGGTTCGTTCCGCCTCATCAAGATGATTTAAAAACCTCGTTTCGGTATTTCCAAGAATCTGTACCCGTTTGTAGGTAAAGAGATTGGTGAAGCCGGCAAGGGCAAGTCCGGGGCGGTGAAGATCACGCTCAAAAATCCTTCGTTTCTGTTCGTCCACATTGTTCAGACGCCGCAATTTGATATCATGCTTCGTGCCGATGGTATTAAAAAAATAGGCGACCGTTATGGATCGTTTTTTTAATCCTTTTTGATCAAATTTCATGGCATCTCGCTTTCGAAGTGATAAAATCCTTCCTGAAAATCTGCAGGGCATCAGGGATAAGCCCTGCAGACTTTAAACCCGCATACTGTTATTGTAGTTTTTCCTTGTATTTCTTGAGCTGCCTGCTCAATGCCTCAACGCAGTTGTCGATGGTCTGTTCATAAACTGCGCCGGATTCCTTAGCAACTAAAACATTCTGTGGAACAACCACCGTTATTTCGGCAAGCTTGTTTTTTTCAAAGTCATTTTTCTGATGATCAAGAATGATGTGGCAACTGATAATACCAGGGAAAATTTTCAGCAGTGGAATTACTGCGTTGCGGGCATACTCTTCTATGTCTGTATGATTATTGGAGTGGCGCAGAGTAACCTTAACATTGACAACATCACTAACGACAGCTTTCGTCATAATAACCTCCGTTATAATAAGTTGAACGTAATGAAAGAACAAGGCTCCCGCGGTAAATACGGTATCGGGGAGCCGCACTGTAGACCTATGCGTTTGGATGCGCTTTCCGGTAAACCTCCTTTAAGCGCTCAAAAGTAACGTGAGTATATATTTCGGTAGTTGACAGGTTACTGTGTCCAAGCATTTCACTGACACTGTTAAGATCTGCGCCGCTGTTCAGCAGGTGTGTGGCAAAACTGTGACGCAGGATATGTGGATTTTTCTGTTTTTGTTCAGTGACAGCAATGAGGTATTTTGTGGTCAATCTTTGGACAAGCATGGGATAAAGCTTTTTACCCTTATTGGTTAAAAAAACAGTCCGTAAGGTTCCAGCTTCCCCCTTTGTATTTATTCTAAAGAAGTTTTTTCGTACTTCAAAATATTTTTTAAGTGCATCCATACATGCCTTGCCAACCGGAACAATTCTCTGCTTTCTGCCTTTTCCTGTCAGTTTGACATATCCGCTGTCAAGATCAAGGCTTTCCATTGTAAGGCCGATAAGCTCTGAAATACGAAGCCCGCTTCCATAAAGCAGCTCAAGTATGCTCCGATCACGTTCCTGGACAAAAGATGCTTCAAGAACGTTTTTTTCAGGATTGCCGGAATCGTTCCCACCATTGGGAAGCACTTCATTAAAAAGCTTTTCAGTCTGCTGCTCTGTTAAAAAACCAGGAACCCGCCGAGGAAACTTTGGCGCGGTAATATAGGAAAAGACGGAGCTCTTAATTTCTCCGCTCTCCTGCAGATACCGGTAATAGCTTTTGACTGCTGCCAGTTTTCTGGCAATAGATCGCTGCTGAATACCCCGCTCGATCAATGACACAAAAAAAAGACGAACATCAAGAGCGGTAAGCTGCTCATGGTTAAAGCCGGTTAAATCATTGAGCTGAAAATGCCTGGCAAGAAAGGAAAAAAACTGAACAAGATCTGTTCTGTATGCAATAACGGTATTCGGTGAAAGATTTTTACGGCTCCTGAGGTTATCAATAAAGTCATGTATTGGAAGTAAACCTTCAGACAATAATTCAGATGATGGGGAGGAGGATGAATTTTTCATGTGAGTGCAACACAAACCAGTTCCTCTTTATTTTTAAGGTAATACAAATTCTTGCTCCGTATGAGAAAATTGTTGAGGCATGGCTTTTCAACACTCTCTTCCATCGTGTCTGCATAGACCAGAGAGTCCACTGCCCATACGTTAAGAAAAGAGTGCCACAAGCCTGTCGACTCTACCTGTTCATGCAAAGCGGTAACGGTAAATATACCCTTGAGAATACATTCACAGCGGGTAGTTTCAGTAATACCGACCCGCTGTAAGGCCAGACGCTCTTCAGTCATTTCCCTGGTCACAAATTCTGAAAGCATAACCTGCTGCCGATCATCCTCAGGAATAACCTCCTGTCTTATTGCATTAACTGCAGGACTATCGAGGCCAAGGGTACGGATGACCTCGCCGGTAAAGGGATCGATGAGCAGAAAATGACGCTCAGGGAATCCGCCAAAAGCCGAAAGCTTATACACAAGAAACTCATGGTCAAGGTTTGCTGCAAAAACAATATCAGGTCGTGACCAGACAACCCTGTTATCCCGGAGATCAAGCGCCCAGATCCCCTTATGTTCAGGGCTTTCGGACTGATAGGCGTAGCAATAGACCAGATTCCCGAGAGTTGTTTCAAGTCCGACGAACCAGCCCTCTCCGGCAGAAACAGGATGATGGTGATCCATCAGCAGGTAATCATCGCAAACAACCTTGCCGGTTATTATATCAATACAGAAAAAAAGCGCCCGGCGGTCAGCCTTAAAGCGTTTCTGGCCTATAAGATCGCCGGTTTCAGTGAACATGAGCTGCCAGATAAGCGCACCATGGCCGGCATGATAACGCCAGCAAAGAGAAAGCTGCTTTTGGGTGCTCTTCATCGAGTGTTTTTTTGCCTTGTCATTTTGTAGATATTCACGGCAACATCTTTAGAACCTCCGGTATACTTCCGGGGAAAGGGAGTTATGGAAAAATTGTTTTCTGCTGCAAGTTCAAGAAACTGTTCCGCCATTCTTCTTCTCGGATCTGCGAGGTATGCCGCACCATCGGGTTTTAGAAGTTTATCAATCGCAGTAACAATAGGAAGCAGGTTTACCCTTTCATAAAGTACATCTGCAGCAAACAGAATGTCAAACTGTTCACAGCACTTCACCAGCCGCCAGTCAAGTCGTTCGATGTCAAAAGCCACCTTGTTTTTCAATGCGTTATACTGCACAAAACGAAGAGCTTCCACGGAATAGTCTGTAGCAAGAACACTGGCACCTTTCCATGCTGCAACAGTCGAAGCCATACCAACACCGGCGCCTATCTCAATCACTCGCAAACCCTTAAGCGGAAGTTCATCGGCAATAAATGACGAAAGGGTTATTGCAGAAGGCCATATTTCCGCCCAGTATGGCATTTGTTCATCTTTAACAAACTCTTCAGGCGATATACGGTCAAGAAGAGCATAACTGTCAAGAACACTCAGAAAGCTGAAAGAGTGCCCCCCGAAGGCATACGATGTTTCTGTAAGATCGTATTCAGCTGCCAACGCCTTATAAAGAAGGCGTAACTCCTGGCCTTCTAAGTCAATGGATTCATGCATAACCATCCTGCAATTTATTTATCTGACACAACGACGCTATCTGGGCAGAATAGAGTGCGATTTCAGCTTTTAACGACCAAAAAAATCAACTGAATTTACCGATAAATCGCTATGGATTTCTATTTTGCATCGAAAAGAAGCTTACGTACCAGGAAAAACTTTACTTAAAAAGTCAATCAATATCTGCTATCCTATGAAAAAAGAACTCCTTGAAATCTTTGACAATACGTATCCCGACAGAGACTACACTATTGAGATCGTCAACCCCGAGTTTACCTCTGTCTGCCCTAAAACCGGTCTTCCGGATTTTGGAACCATAACAGTCAGTTATGTTCCTGACAAAACCTGTATCGAGTTGAAATCGCTGAAATATTATTTTCTCGAGTTCCGCAATGCCGGTATTTTTTATGAAAATATCACGAACAAGATCCTTGATGACCTTGTCGCTGCTCTTCAGCCCAGATCACTAAGCGTGATATCAGAATGGAAAGCAAGAGGAGGAATAACCGAAACTGTTACCGTCAACTATAAGAGCTCACATTGAAAAACAGAGATAAAAAAAGCCTCAGAGTATTTCTCAGAGGCTTTTTTTATAAACGTTGGAACGGCGAACAATCCCTCAGGAGACTCAGAACTTATTCTCCAAATAGATCACGATTGTTTTTGCTTCATCCGGGGTTATACCTGAACCGGCATTAGTCTGCATACGATTGACAACAACATCGACTTTGCCTGTTTTTTTGTACTTGGTTCTGAAAGCATCCTGAACAGATGCAAGCGTATGACATTTGTTGCACCTTCCATCAGTAAGGGTTTTACTGGCTGCGAAATCAAAACCGGGAGGAATTGGATGATTTTTGACGTTGGCTGAAGGTTTTTCCAGAAATGCAGTGAGCTCTTTGACTGAACGGATGTATTTGCCATCCATAGTCGTAGTACGACCAGTGGTTGACAATAAAATTCCTGAAGGCCTTAGCCACAGGAGTGCAAACATGACGGCAACAATGGCAATAATACTGAGAGGAAAACTCAAAAACCACTTATCACTGATTCTCGATGACATTTTGCCAAGCCCCATAATAATAAGAGAGGCTCCACAAATTAACGAGAGCCATCCGGCAAAGGAACGCAGCGGAGTGAGTACTACTGAAATGTTTTCAGCCGGCACCTTGTATCCGGTTAGGAATGACAACCCGAAAAACAGAGACCCCATTAAGACAGCCCCGCCTAATGCAACTGCAATAAGCTTACCATTTGATTTGTTGTCCATGAGTGGTAATGAATTAGGTGTTAGTGGCTTACCCAAAAAATTATGGAGTAAGATAAGCATAAATAGTAAAGGCGGCAAACAGAAAGCTTAAAAAGGTTGTGTTTATAAATCACTATCTGCTTAAACTTGAGGAGCATACCATATACTTGAGTCAATGCCTTCAAGGAAAGGCAAGATAATTTGTAACTCATTTAATTTTTTAGAATAATGCACAAAGCGCCGGATTAACCAGAGAATTTCTTTGCCTTATGATAACAACCACAAGCAGTATTATTGATTTCGAAAAAGCAGAACGCGATTTTCTGTTTCTTCTTCAATGCTTTCAGGAGGTACTCCGTGACCTTGGAGATAAGGAACTTGCAGACCACCTGCCATGGCAGAATGCTGGCATACCCCTGGAAAACTATCCTAATTCGGAGCGTGCCCTCCAGGCGTTTTCGATTTTTTTCCAACTTCTCAACATGGCGGAAGAAAACTCCGCTGCCCAGACTCGTCGTTCGCTGGAAGCTGAACACGGATTATCACATCTGACCGGTCTCTGGGGGAAAACATTGTCACGTTTTCAAAAACTTGGAATCCCGGAAACAACCATCTCTTCACTGCTGCCAGAGGTTTCTATTGAGGCCGTTCTTACAGCACATCCGACTGAAGCAAAACGGAAAACTGTTCTTGAGCAGCATCGTCAGCTTTATCTGCTGCTGGTAAAAAGAGAAAACCAGATGTGGACTCCGCTTGAACAGCTCGAAATCCGCAACGAAATTAAAGTAGTTTTGGAACGACTCTGGAGAACAGGAGAAATACTTTTCGAAAAACCTCAGGTATCTGCTGAGCGGAGAAATGTGATTCACTATCTCTATAATATTTTTTCGGAAGTGTTACCCATGCTTGATAAACGCCTTATGCAGGCATGGAATGCAACTGGGTTTGACGCAGCAAAGCTTTCTGACCCTCGCAATCTGCCCAGCATTTCCTTCGGCAGCTGGGTTGGTGGTGACCGTGACGGCCATCCGCTTGTAACAGCCAGCGTCACTGAAGAGACTCTTGCTGAAATGCGCCAGAAGGCTCTCACGCTTGTTCTCGGTCACCTCACTGACTTGGCATCAAAATTAAGCCTTTCTGAAAGACTTCAGTCTCCTGGAAACGAGCTCATCTATCGCATCGAAAGCCTTAGCAATACGCTTGGAGAGGCTGGATATGAGGCAGTAGATAGAAACCGGCATGAACCCTGGCGCCAGTTTCTAAACCTTATGATAGCATCGCTTCCTTTTGAAACTGATACTTCGGAGGGTAGTGAGGTGTCATGCAAACCAGGTCGTTACATCGGTTCAGATGAACTCCTTGAGGATCTCTCGCTTTTACGGGAATCACTCCTTTCTGTTGGGGCTCAACATATTGCCGAAATGGAAGTTACACCTGTTTATAGAATCGTTCAGACCTTTGGTTTTCATCTCGGAACCCTTGATATCCGACAAAACAGCCGTGTTCATGAACTTGCCCTGTCCCAGTTGATGACTGCTGCCGGTATGAATGGCGGTGATTTTCTGGAATGGGATGAACCTGAAAGAAGAGCATTCCTGGACCATGAACTTCTTTCGCCGAGACCATTTACCCATCCAGACATGACGGCGGGAGCTGAAGCCGAAACCGTACTTGCCTGCTACCGGGTTTTATTTAAACATACCAAACAGTACGGGACTGGCGCTTTGGGCTCACTTATTGTCAGCATGACGAGAAATGTCTCTGACCTTCTTATCATCTACATTTTTGCAAGGGAGGTCGGATTGATGATACCGACTGAAGATGGAGACGCGTGTTTGCTCCCTGTCGTACCGCTCTTTGAAACCATTGAAGATTTGCAAAAAAGCCCTGTGATACTGAAGGAATTTCTTCGCCACCCGGTTACACAACGAAGTCTCGATTACCGAAAAAAAGCAACTGGCAAAAAAAGTAAGCTCCAGATGGTTATGATCGGGTACAGCGACAGTAACAAGGACGGGGGAATTTTTTCAAGCACCTGGACACTCTATCGCGCACAGGAATCTCTGCTTGAAGCAGGGAAGAGTTCTGATACTGAAATCCTCTTTTTTCACGGCAGGGGTGGAAGTATCAGCCGTGGGGCAGGCCCGACGCACCGATTTATCAGGGCGCAACCCTGGGGCTCCTTTAATGCCGGCATGTGTTTTACTGAACAAGGCGAAACCATTGCCCAAAAGTATGCCAACCGCATCAGTGCTGTTTATAATCTCGAACTTTTCATGGCTGGAGCAGCAGAAGTTCTTATCAGACAAAGAGGGGAACCAAAAAGAGCGCATCCCCTTGAGCAGATAATGGATATGCTCTCTGATAAAAGCAATCAGGCTTACCGAAAGTTGATCGGTGAAGAAGGATTTCTCACTTTTTTCCGTGAAGCCACCCCTATTGACATTATAGAATCAACAAGAATAGGTTCCAGACCTTCTCGAAGAAGCGGAAAAACAAGTCTTGAAGACCTGCGCGCCATCCCCTGGGTATTCAGCTGGAACCAAGCGCGTTTTTCACTTTCAGGCTGGTACGGAGTGGGCTCGGCACTTGAATATCTGGAAAACAGCGCTCCAGAGATATTTGAAGAAATCCGGAACCGCAGTCACATCTGGCCGCCTCTTCGCTACATTATCAGCAATGCAGATACAAGCATTGCATCTGCCGATTTGAAGATCATGCACCTGTATGCGACACTTGTCACTGACAGCACTATCAGAGAGCACATTCTCGGTATGATCGAAGCAGAATACCATCGAACTAAAAAGTATATCGAAATACTCTTTGCCGGCCCTCTTGAGACTCAGCGGCTTAATGTCAATAAATTTATCGTTCAGCGTCAAGAAGGACTTGACATGCTTCACCACCAGCAGATCAAACTCCTTAAGGAATGGAGGGAACTGCAGAATTCTGATAAACAGGAAGAGTCCGATACCCTTCTGTTAGAACTCTTCCTGACTGTCAACGCCATATCAGGGGGATTGCGCACAACAGGATAAAAAAATTAGTTCCTTTTGATATTATTGCGCTGGAAAAAATAAGAAACAGCGTCTCTTATGTTATTATCACCAGCAATCTTGAAAGAGAGAGATAGATTGACTGGAGGGTATTAAGCCTTAGCTGAAAAGTGTTCTTACTTTTTAATAACATTACAAGACGCAAGTAATCATGAAAAAAACCATCTGGATTGCAGCAGGAGTTGCAGGTCTGTTTTTTGCATATCATCCAGCCGATACCCATGCCGAAGTTGGCGTAAGAATAGGAGGCATCCACGTCAACATTGGAGATAGACCTCATTTTGTTATCGATACAAGACCTACATTTATCTATGTACCTGAACTTGGATATTCAGTAGCAGTAAAAAGTCCTTATAATTTCATTTTCGTTGATGGCAACTACTTTATAAACCGTGATGGCCGTTGGTACCGTGCTTCGAATTACAGAGGTCCTTGGGATGTGGTCAGCTTTGACAGGCTCCCCCATGCAGTAAGAGCACACCGCTGGGACGAGATCGGGAGATTCCGAGACAGAGAGTATCGCAAGCATGACCACCAGTACTGGGAAAGCAGAGATCAGCATAACGAGCACGACCGCAGGGATGACAGGAATAAACCCCGTGAAGAGAACCGTGATGAACGCCATGACCGCAATCGATAGCTCAATGCTCTCAACAGACTCAGAAAAGTAATTGATGCATAGCAAATAATTCAAAAGGGAGCTGGAGATAATCCGGCTCCTTTTGCATTCTTGCAATAACTGCAACACCCAGCAAAACCAAAAAGGCCCTTTTTTATAGAGGGCCTTTTTGGTTGCCTGTTGTAAATATATTGAACGTAGTTAGTCTTGCTTGAAATGATTAATTATTTAACAACAAAGCTTTAACTCCTATTGTCCATTACTTTAAAGCATTTTTCAATAACAAAACACAGCCACTTATTCATTACTTTTGATACAGAACATTATAATCATATATAATTTTTACTTGGAGGACACGACAAAATGCCGAAAATTCATAATCTTGTATTAAAGGTTCTGATACTCTTTTCTGTTTTTGCCTGTGATGTACATGCCGCGACCAAAAACACGGTAGGGGTTGTATTGCTTCATGGCAAATGGGGAAATCCAGCCCAGCATATCAATACTCTGGCGGCATCATTAAAGGAGAAGGGGTATATTGTTCTTACACCATTAATGCCCTGGAGCAAATTAAGAGGATATGATATTGATTATCCGGCAGCATTGGGAATTGTTGAAAATAATATTCAGGAATTACAAAAAAAAGGCGCAAAATTCATCGTTCTGGCTGGACATAGTATGGGTGCCAATGCTGCTATCGCCTATGCTGCCTATGGACATGAAAAAATTAATGCCGTCATTGCTATAGCTCCTGGCCATACTCCTGATCTGCATAAGTATCATATGAACGTTGAGTCAAGTCTCAATAAGGCAAATGAAATGATCAAAGCTGGTCAAGGGGGAGAGAGTGAGTCGTTTATTGATCTCAATGGAGGCAGGTACGTAAGCATCAACATGACTGCTGCTGCGTATTGCAGCTACAATGACCCAGGCGGAATGGCGTCCATGCCGATTTCAGCCTCAAAGGTTACTCAACGAATTCCCCTGTTTTGGATCGTTGCCGGTACGGAAGATGTTTTATATAACGCTGGAAAAGAGTATGTCTTTGAAAAATGGCCATCAAATCCGCTTAATACATATCTGATCTTGAATACAACTCATCTCAGTGCACCTGATAATGCAAAAGACGAAATACCGAAATGGATTGATACATTAACTTTATCCTTCTGAAATTGAATCAATAATAATTCAGCATAATTGAGACAGATATTTTCTGACTTAAAAGAATCCACTTTGAGTTAATTATTTTTTTATTACATTTATCATGATTTCTCTACATAAGGAAGAATACTTTTAAATAATTATAAATCAACGAATTATGTCGTCAACAAAACTTTCAGAACTTAAATCAAAAATAGCTCAGCTTCAAAAAGAAGCCGATGATATTATCAAGAACGAGCGAATTACCATAATTAAAGAGATTAAGGATAAACTCGACGCCTACAATATTACTGTTGAAGAACTTCAGAGAAAGGGAAAAACAGCCAAATCCGGTATAAAAAGTCCGGCTGTTATAAAATTCAAAAAAAGTGAACATGAATATTGGGTAGGTAGAGGCCCGAAGCCTGGTTGGGTTAAGGATGTTGAAAAAAGAGGCGAGAGTATTGAACAATACAGAGTGCCGGAATAAATCCATTTGTAATTCCCATTACACTGATTTTGATTCTATTGAGGCTTTTAACAGGGCCTCAATTTTTTTCCCCCCTCATAAATTTCTCCGTTCTGGAGTAACCAGAAACGTTGCTCTGTTTCAAGGTCATCTATTGGTATTTCATTCCCCTGATTGCATACTATAATTCTGCCGCCGTTCCACTGGACTCACCCATTTCACACACAATCAAAAAATAGACGGGATATAAGCGTATTATATGCTATTATAAAAAGTGTATAAATACCGAAATTATTCAACTATTTCGCCATGCTCTCTACGCTCAACGCATCTGCCCTGATCGGTATTGACGCTATCAGGGTTACGGTTGAAACCAACGTCTCCGGTGGCATCCCCTCATTTACGGTTGTCGGCCTTCCGGACAATGCCATCCGGGAAAGCAGGGAACGAATTCTCACGGCAATCCGAAATTCAGGATTTACTATCCCTCCAAAAAAAATCACCGTCAACCTTGCTCCTGCGGATATTAAAAAAGAAGGAACAGCATTCGATCTCCCTATAGCCATAGGGCTGCTCGGTTCGCTTCAACTTATCACTGTCCAATTCGAAGATTTACTGATCATGGGGGAACTTGCCCTTGACGGTTCGGTAAGAAGAATTAATGGTGCTCTCCCAGTTGCAATTATGGCAGGAAAAGAACACATCAAGCGCCTGATAGTTCCGCTCTCAAATGCTGCTGAAGCTGCAGTGGCAGTCTCTGCATCACATTCAGGAATTGAAGTTTTCGGCGTAGAAACATTGAACGAGACTATCGCTTTACTTACAGGACAGACAGAGCGCCCCCCTGTAACCGTCAATATCACAGAACTGTTTAACACCGAAGAGGAATATCAGGTTGATTTTTCCGATATCAAGGGGCAGGGTGCAGCAAAAAAAGCCCTTGAAATTGCTGCAGCCGGAGGTCATAATGTTATTATGATCGGTCCCCCAGGTAGCGGAAAAACCATGCTGGCAAAAGGGTTGCCGGGTATTCTGCCCCCTCTCTCTTTTGAAGAGTCACTTGAAACCACTAAAATCTATTCGGTAGCCAACCTGCTTGAAAAAGGTCGGCCACTGATGGTGACACGACCATTCCGCAACCCCCACCATACAACGAGTAATGTCGCTCTCATTGGTGGTGGGACAACAGCAAAACCTGGGGAGGTAAGCCTTGCGCACAACGGTATTCTGTTTCTTGATGAACTGCCCGAATTTACCAGAAATGCTCTTGAGGTACTGCGCCAACCTCTTGAAGACCGGGAAGTTACCGTTTCGAGAATCTCTGTAACCGCAAGGTATCCAGCCGGCTTTATGCTCATAGCCGCAATGAACCCAAGTCCTGCAGGTGCGTTGAAAGATCCTGACGGAAACCTGACCGCCCCGCCGCAGCAGATCCAGCGTTATCTTGCCAAAATTTCCGGACCGATGCTTGACCGCATTGATATACATATCGATGTTCCAAAAGTGGAAAATATCGACCTGTTTTCTGCAATAACATCCGAAAGCTCCAGTACCATCCGCAAGCGGGTTATAACTGCACGAAAAATCCAGCAGGAACGGTTTGCCGAACTTGCATCACCAAAAATCTATACCAATGCCCAGATGAATACCAAACTGATCAAGATTTTCTGTAAGCTGGACAAAGAGAGTTCACAAAAACTCATGGATGCCATGAACCACATGAACCTTTCAGCAAGGGCACACGACCGCATCCTTAAGGTAAGCCGCACCATCGCCGACCTTGACAGCTCTGAAGACATTGCAATGAAGCATCTCATCCAGGCCATCCAATACCGTAACCTCGATCGCGATTTCTGGAGCTTTTGATTGTAAAGCCATAGAAGGCCGAGACCAAAAACTGTAAAAAAATTGCAGCAGGTATACCTATATTTACAACAGTGTTACAATTATTATAAACAATCCTACGGAGCCCATACATGAATGCAAGGGGAAAGTTCAGTTATGCCCTGCTGATTGCAGGCACACTTTTCACCGCTGCGCCCTCTCATGCAGCCCAAACCGCAGAAACCCTTGATGCTCGCATCAGCCGACTCGAACAGGAACTTGCGGAACTGAAATCGCTTGTGAGAACCACACATCCAGCTACGCCAACAGCCAATACCTCTGTTCAGCCAGTAATAGCTGCCCCAACTGGAGCTCCGGTATCATCAGAAGCTGGGGCAAAAATCCAGCTCTACGGATTTGTCCGCTTTGACGGATCCTACGATACAAATCCTATCTCTACTGGAAATTACGCTCTCTGGGTTCTGCCTGCTAACAATAGAAATCATGACGGCGAATGGAATATTACTGCAGGTGCAACGAGACTGGGCATAAATCTCAGCGGTCCTGATACTGAATCAATGAAGCTTTCCGGCAACATCGAAATGGACTTTCTGACGTCCATCGGAGCTGAAAACAATACAAGTCCCAGACTGCGTCATGGCTTTCTCAAAGCATTCTGGCCAGCGTCAGATTTCAGCATCCTTGCAGGCCAGACATGGGATATTGTTTCTTCACAGATTCCTTTTGTAGACGATGTGGCACTTCTGTGGGATGCTGGCAATATCGGTTCACGCCACCCTCAGCTGCGGGTCACCAAAGGATTTTCGACAGGGAACGACGGACGTCTTGAAATGGCGCTAGCTGCCTCCAGAACTATTGGTGAAAAAAGCATTTTTCAAACTGATACCGGTAAAGACGCCGTCGTACCCACCATCCAGGGACGTATTGCTTTTTCCGAACCGATGATTGCAGGAAGCCAACCTGCAACCATTGCCGTCTCAGGGCATTACGGTCAGGAAGAGTGGGATACAAGTGCCACAGGGAATTTCAAAACGCTTGATACATGGTCATGCAATCTTGAAGTGAGCATGCCCCTTAGCGAAAAAGTCCTCTTTGCCGGCGAATACTTTACCGGATCAAATCTCGATGATTTTCTGGGTGGAATCAGTCAGGGAGTAAACGCTGCTGTTCCAACCGACCCCAGAGATATCCGTTCGCATGGAGGATGGGCAGGACTGAAATACAAGGTGAACCAGGTAACAGCTATAAGCTTTGGTGCTGGTGTTGATGACCCGAATGACAACGACCTGACCCCCGGTGGACGCTCACTGAATCAATCTGTATTCGCCAACGTGATCAATAAGGTAACGCCAAACCTGCTTATTGGAATACAGCTCTCAGAGTGGAAAACCGGGTACATAAATAACCCTACCAGTAATGCCTTCAGGGCTCAAAGTTCTTTGACCTAAAAGTTTTAACAGGGTAGCATGAGAATCCCCCCTCCGGCAACATTCTCCATTGCTTCAGGAGGGGGAATCCAGTCGCTTCAGCGGATAATGATCTCACATGGCATAACGGCAAGCATATGAAGCTGGCCTGAGACCATCAGCATCTCATAATATGCCTCCATGGAACTGAACTGAGGCTCTGGAATGAACGCATGCATCAGCTGTTTTCTGACTGCGACACTGATCCTTTCAGCCAACCCGGTATCACTTCCCTGCAAAAGAAATTCCCACCAGGTTTTCTGCGCCGGGTAAAGCAGTAGCCCAGGGTGTTTTGCCGGG
>CAIXLG010000130.1 GCA_903920215.1 uncultured Chlorobiaceae bacterium | reverse complement strand
GACGAATCGTGGATGGCTCTTGACCGTGATGAACAGGCCCGATTACGCGAGTTCCGCCATTCATTACCTCTTCTCGTGAACGACTGGCTCAGCAAGCAGCAAGAGAGCAAAATCAGCTCTGACATGGCAGTGCCGGATGGAGCGTTCCGTGAACTGTTCGATTTTTATTGTAACTCCTGCGAGCAACAAGGCTTTTTCTATATCATTTTCGGCCATATCGGCAATTCCCACGTGCACCTGAACATCCTCCCCCGCAACAGAGAAGAGTTTATAAAAGGAAAAGCCCTCTACCGGGAATTTATTGCTAAAGTTCTTTCGCTGGGTGGAACAATTTCAGCCGAGCACGGTATAGGCAAGCTTAAGGCTGAATACCTTGTAGAGATGTATCATGAACACGGCATACAGGAGATGGTACGGATAAAAAAATCACTGGATCCATTTCTGATCCTCAACATTGGAAATCTTATCCCTCCAGCATATCTGGTAACTGAATAAGAGCACAGAATTGAGGGGTTCAATAATGCTATTATTTTTAATGAGTGGCAGGGATTTTTTTTGCAAACTATTGAGTTCATAATTAGAAAGAACCATTCATTATCATTGCTGATAGACAAGACGTTAATGGAGGCTAGGGTTCTGAGGGGAACATATGGGAAGTAGTTGTGATATAGCCCCCACCACGCAGAATTAATATTCAATTTAGTGGATAACCAGTTATTACTGTTACAGCAGAAAAATTTCCGTCTGCAAGCACTTCTGAACGAGAATGAGGAAAAGCTGACAGTCTCCCTTCGCAAGAGTGAGCTCCTGCAGAAAAGCGAGGAAAAATTCAGGAAACTGTTTGAGGAGCATTCTTCGGGAATGCTGGTTGTTGATCCAGTTACGACTAACATCATCGATGCCAACAGGGCGGCTGCCAGCTTTTATGGCTGGTCTATTGAGGAACTCAAGCAGAAATCTCTTCAGCAGATCAATCTTCTTTCACCAGATGTCTTGATGAAAGAGATAGAAAAGACCCTTGGGTCATCGTCGCAAAACCGCTTTTCTGTTTGCCAACGCCGCGCTGATGGTTCTGTGCGTGATGTAGAGGTATTCACGAACAGGATTGAAATAGCTGGTAAAGCGCTTCTTTATGCAGTTATTCATGACATCACTGAGCGTAAGCAGGTTGAACAGTCATTGGAGTTGAGTGAAATGATGTTTCGTTCCATTGCTGAACAAATTTCCGAGATAATTTTTGTTACGAATCCAAGTGGAGTTACAACCTATGCCTCACCTGCTGTGGAAACTATTACCGGCTATAAACCAGATGAGGTGATGGGTCATCGCTTTATCGAATTTCTGGCTGAAGAGGACATTGAGAGAGCTATCAGTTCATTTCAGGAGGGTTTGAAGACCAAGAAGGATTCTACACTCGAATTCCGCTACAAAAAAAAAGATGGCTCAATTTTTTACGCAGAGCTTCATGTGCAATATTATGAGAATCAGGGATTTATCGGATTGATACGGGATATTACAAATCGAAAGGCGGCAGAAAAGAAGTTGAATGACTCTTTGATGCAGTTGGAACACATGATGAACGGTACTCTGCATGCAATAGCAAACATTGTTGATGCTCACGACCCTTATACCGCGGGCCACGAACGGCACGTAGGTATCATTGCTTCGGATATTGCCAGGGAAATGGGATGGCTTGAAGAGAAATGCAAAAACCTGCAGTTAATCGGGCTGGTGCACGACATCGGTAAAATCTCTATTCCTGCGGAGATCCTTTCCAAGAGTGGGCGGTTATCTCCCATTGAGTATGATTTCGTTAAAACCCATGCTGAACAGGGCTATAACATACTGAAAGATATAGAGTTTCCAGTACCAATCGCGCAAATCATCCTAGAGCACCACGAACGTATGGATGGCAGCGGTTATCCTCGGGGACTGAAGGGGGATGAGACTCTTCCCGAATCACGCATTCTTGCCGTCGCCGACGTCCTCGAAGCCATGTCGTCACATCGCCCCTACCGATCGTCATTAGGCATTGACGCTGCCATCAGTGAAATTGAGACACAACGTGGTATCTTATTTGACACTGAAGTGGTTGATGCGATACTCCACCTCGTTCGGGAAAAGAAATATCAGCTCCCTGTCTGACTGTATTCGGACAAGAAGGGAAACTTTTTTACTGGTATTTATTGCCCAGGCAGTGCTTTACAACTTGTCCGATGCGTTTCAGTCCCTCTTGGCTTTCCTGAACATAGGGGAGCTGAGAGATCCCTCACAGGAGTTCGGGATGACATGTTGAGAATGCGACCGCATCAAGGGGCGTTTTTGGGGTTAACGAATTTTGTGAAGCTGCTGGTTGGCAGGGATAGAAGATCTTAAACAGAGTTTCCTTTCAGGTGTAATAGTCCTTCCCTTGTAAAACTCAGGATAAAGACTGATCTTCACTGTACTGATCTGCTGCCTCAGTTTCTGGTGGGCTCAGGTTCAGTTGCATATTTGGAAACGGAAAAATATTGAAGAAGGTCAAGGTGGCGAAAAAACAACATGTTCAGGAATACGTACAGGCTAT
>CAIXLG010000129.1 GCA_903920215.1 uncultured Chlorobiaceae bacterium | reverse complement strand
CATATACCTTTTGGTTCAAGCCTATCAGCAACTTTGGCTTGTTGTCCTTGACGACGTTTATCAACAGTTCACATATGTTAGCCATGTCATCCTGACCTTGCCCCTCTCCGCCTGTTGCTGGCAGATTCAGCTTTTCCTCACGGATCAGCCTACAGTTTCCTGCGGGTACGTTTACCAATAGCTTCACACAAGGCAATTGCTTATCCGGCATGTACTGGCGGTCTCAACTGACTGAACAGTTGGTCTGTTTGTCAGACAACTCCACAACAAGACTTTCACGTCGCACAGTCCCATAGGACCTATAGGCCCTATTCCCCCTTCTTCTTTCAAAGCAAGATATTTCCCTGTTCATCAAGTGGAGGATAAGGAGTACCGTTCACCCTTAACTCATGGCTCAGTCGTGGATAGGTAGCTTCAAAAAGCAACTGTTCAAAAAGCACAGGGTCAAGCTGCTGTGTAGCGTACATCCCCTTGTTCTCCCTCTGGCGCTGGGCTTCAAAAAGAATGACGCCTGTCGCTACAGAAACATTCAACGACTCAACCATCCCCAGCATTGGTACCGAAATAGTATGATCAGCGCCGTTTACCGCCTCCTCCGAAATCCCGTCCCATTCCGCTCCCACCACCACTGCAGTCGGAACCGTATAATCGACATCTCTAAAATCAACACACCCCTCCTTGTTGGTCGCAACAAGGATCTGCATGCCCTCCATAGTCAATTTTTCATAGACAGTTGCAATGTCATGATAGAGATGCAGCTTTGTCCATTTACTTGACCCTGCAGCAGCATTATTCTGTCTGGCATGAATGTATTTTCGGTAGGAAACCGCCTGGACATGACCGATGCCTACAACATCGCAACTGCGAAGAATAGCCGAGAGATTGTGAGCCTTATTCACATTATCCATAACAACGGTAAGATCAGGCTGCCGATGCAGAAGCATCTCACGGATTTTTTTGAATCGAAGGGGAGTAATCAAAATTTCAAGCAGAAAATTAATAAATCAATATGAGGTAAAGCAAAGACTACAAGAAAGCTCTTTTTTCTCTTTTTCTTTAATCTTCCGGGATAGCTCACCGTCTTTCAATATTGCGAGGGTAAAATATTTTAAGTATATCATAATAACCCTTCATTCCGGATCACAATTATACACTGAGAGGGAGACCCTGCTGTGGTTTCAATATGAGTCTAAGTACAAAAAAACATCCCCAGCTTGAACTACTGCTTCAGAAAGCCAGGCCGGTTACTCTCGGTCAATCCTCAAAAGTTCTTATTCTCAGCGACCTGCACATGGGCAATGGTGGCAGGCGTGATGATTTTCGTCGCAACGCCGAACTGGTCAAAGCCATGCTTGGGAGTTATTATCTGCCCGAAAAATACAGTCTCGTCCTTAATGGTGATATAGAGGAACTGTTCAAATTTCCTCTTGAAAGCATTGAAGAGAAGTGGGGTGATATCTATGATCTTTTTCTAGAATTTGAGTGTAACGGTTTTTTTTGGAAAACCTACGGAAATCATGATGCGGAGTTGCTGGAAGAGAAAAAGTACCGCCTTGCTTCATCGATGGTAAAATCCCTGAAAATTCAATACGGCGATGAAATCCTGCTTGTTCTTCATGGTCATCAGGCATCAGTGCTGCTGTGGGAGACATACCCTATAGTCAGTCGCGCTGTTGTTTTTTTTCTCCGTTACATTGCAAAGCCGGTAGGCATACGAAACTTTTCAACAGCCTACAACAGCCGTCGCAGGTTTGCAATCGAAAAATCAATTTATGAGTTTTCAAACCAGGCGAAAATTGTTTCCATCATAGGTCACACTCATCGCCCGTTGTTTGAATCACTCTCCAAAGTGGATTTTTTGAACTTCCGCATCGAGGAACTCTGCAGGGCTTATCCTTCAGCGGACAGCGAAAAACGCGCTTCAATCGAGAAGAAAATTTCAGCAATGAAGATTGAACTCGCCACCTGCTACAAACGGGGTAAAAAAATCGGTCTCCGCAGTGGCCTCTATAACAGCCTTACTATCCCAAGTGTTTTCAACTCCGGCTGTGCCATAGGTAAACGAGGTATCACCGCCCTTGAAATTGAAGGAAATAAAATACGCCTTGTCTATTGGTATAACGGCAAACAGAGCCGAAAATTTACCAGCGACCGCGATAACCGGCCAATGGAACTCGGCTCAACAGGCTTTTCAAGGATTGTGCTCAACGAAGACTCCCTCGACTACGTTTTTTCCCGTCTCCACCTTCTCGCTTGAACTTATACGCTCGTAAATTGAATAGTTTAAGTACATGAATTCCATATATGATCCTGAAAATCTCCACAAAAAAAACTTAAGATTTTTGTCTTTAACAATTTGGTTGTGATATTAAAAGAGGAGATTATTTGTGTAATCAAACCTGAAACTGTCGTAAAATATTTTTAAGAGCTCTTTAGCTGTGTGTTCATGTTTTTTTTGCTGAATTGAACCTGCTGCTCTTGAAGTTCAATGTATAAAACAGGAAAAGAAACGCGATTGTCATACCTTTTCCAATGTTTTTTATTTGGAGGATTATGGACCTGCCCCCAGCAGAAAAAAAACAACTTTTGATCGACTGGAATGCTACGACAGTACCGCTTCCAGAGGAAACCTGTGTTCATTTACTGTTCGAAGCTCAGGTGGCAAAGTCTCCGAATGCTGAGGCGGTTGTCTTTGAGGACGTAATTCTCACCTATGCTGAACTTAATGCTCGAGCTAATCAACTGGCGCATGCATTGATAGCATTAGGGGTTAGAGCTGATTCACCGGTTGCCGTTGCGCTCGATCGGTCACCTGAGGCGATAATAGCGTTACTTGCCATATTCAAGGCAGGTGGTGTTTATGTTCCATTTGATCCTGACTATCCAACCGTTCGCCTGACGTTCATGCTTGAGGATTCTGGTGCTCGCTTACTGATTACCAGGGAAACGTTGCGAGATCGTTTACCGCTCAAAGCGGAGCATACCATCTACCTTGACAGTGGCCAGGAATCTCTTGCAACCTATTCCGAGAGTAACCCTGATTTACCCATAGCTCCGGAGTCCCTTGCATACATTATTTATACTTCAGGTTCTACCGGCAGACCAAAGGGGGTAGCGGTGGAACACCTTTCAATTGCCCAACACTGCCAAACAATACAAGCCTGTTTTGAACTGGCCACTCAAGACCGTGTCTTGCAGTTCGCTTCACTCAGTTTTGATGCTTCGCTGGCACAGATACTTCCGCCGCTCTCTGCAGGTGCAGCGATAGTATTGCCATTACCCGGACTCAATTCACCCGAAATTCTGGACGCCTGTCTGCGTAAACAGAAGGTGACAGTAATGCATCTGACTCCTTCATTCTTTTCAATCTGGTCATTATCATTCCAAAGTAATCCTCCACCTTCTTTGCGCGTGATTAATTCGGGAGGGGATGTACTTCCGCCCGGTTTGCTCAAAGTTCGAGAATCGTGGACCAGACCTGGACTTCGTTTTGTAAATACCTATGGCCCAACCGAAGCCACGATTACGGCTACGATGTATTATATTCCCGATAAGCTTTCTGGGTCCTTGGTGCCGATTGGTCGACCTTTGCCTCATCGAACTGTATACGTTCTTGATAAGGAGATGCAGCCAACCCCTATTGGTGTACCTGGTGAACTGCACATTGGTGGAGCCTGTCTTGCCCGGGGATATCTGAACCGCCCGGAACTCACCGCAGAGAAATTCATTCCCGACCCTTTTAGCAGCATTCCCGGCGCACGCCTCTACAAAACAGGTGATTTGGTGCGGTATCGTCCTGATGGCAATCTTGAGTTTCTCGGGCGTCTTGACCATCAAGTCAAAATTCGGGGGTATCGCATTGAACTTGGTGAAATAGAAGCGGCACTTGTTGCTCATCCAGACATTCACGAAGCTGTTGTTATAGCTCGTACCGAGCAAAATGACGACAAACGACTGTTAGCTTATATTGTCAAAGCTCAGAATTTGGAACAAATAAAAAAAGCACTCACAACTAAAGATATCCGTGCTTTCCTGCAAGCGACCCTTCCTGACTACATGCTTCCATCAGCATTTATTTTTCTTGCAGAGCTGCCGCTCACTCCAAACAGAAAGGTCGATCGAAAAGTACTTGTTGAACAAGAAATTGCAGTTACGAGTAATGCAGTCGACACAAACGATGAACTCGAAGAGATTCTTGTCGTCCTGTGGGGCAAGGTGCTTCATCAGGGCAACCTAAGTATTCACGATAACTTTTTTGAGCTTGGTGGTCACTCTTTGATTGCGATCCTGTTAGTATCTCGTTTGCGTGACACTTTGGGAATTCGTATTCCTGTTGAGTGGATTTTTGAATTCCCTACAGTCTTTGAACTTGCTGCGCGTATCCGCATCCATACGCAAAGTGAAGAATCGTCTATTCCAATTCCAGAGAACCTGATTCTGCCAGAAACAACAATTATTACTCCCGATCTTCTGTCTATGATCACCCTTTCACAAGCAGAGATCGAACAAGTAGCAAGTACAGTTGATGGCGGCATGAGAAACATACAGGATATTTATCCACTTGCACCGTTGCAAGAAGGTATCTTTTTTCACCATTTATCACAAGATGTTGGAGATGTCTACCTTCTTTATCATTTATTCCGTTTAGATACTTTTGCCAGATGTGAAGCGTTTATTTCCGCCTTCCAATCGGTTATCGATCGTCACGACATAATGCGAACTGCCATTGTCTGGGAAAAGTTGTCCGAACCAGTGCAGGTTGTTTTGCGTCACGCAGTGCTACCTGTCGAAATCCAGCATTTTGATCCCAGTGCGGGTTTAGTTGCTGATCAATTGTTTAAAGCCTATAACCCGCGTTATACAAGACTTGATCTTAAAAAGGCACCATTACTGCGTATAATTTTGGCAGAGGACGGCGATCGATGGGTATTGTTATTGCTTTCGCACCATCTGATCATGGATCACAGAACACTTGAGGTCATTTTAGAAGAGATTGCAACTCTTATGGAAGGAAAAGCAGAACGCCTTCTGCCCCCTCTTCCTTTTCGCAACTTTGTTTTCATGGCACGTGGAGGGATTACTACCAAACTGCATGAATCTTTTTTCCGTGATATGCTCGGTGACATCGAGCATCCAACCACTCCATTTGGCTTGATTAATGTTCATGGTGATGGTTCAACACTTGTCGAGGCGCACCGTAATCTGCCTACGGAACTTGCTTTGCGGCTTCGATTGGCATCGCGCGTTCTTGGTGCTACACCAGCTGCATTGTTTCATCTTGCTTGGGCACTTGTTCTTTCGCGCTTTTGCGATCAGACAGAGGTTGTATTCGGCACAGTGTTCTTTGGGCGTATGCAGGGAGGAGAGGGAATAGAACATGCGCTTGGCCTTTTTATGAATACACTTCCATTTCGCATCACTTGTGATGCACGTCCAGTTGCTAATGCAGTGAAGGATACTCAGCAGCGTTTACGTGAGCTGATGCCTCATGAACATGCATCACTCAGTCTCGTGCAACGTTGTAGTTTGATTCCTGTCTCAGCACCGCTTTTTTCGTCATTTCTTAATTATCGACATAGTTCAGAATTAGGCAATATAGCTTATCAAAAGGAAGGGATTGAACTCATTACGATTGAAGAACAAAGCAATTATCCCTTGAGTTTGGCGGTCGATGATTTAAGCGATGGATTTAGCATGACGGTCCAAGTTGATACCCCTATCGAACCTGAGCGGATCTGTGCTTTCATGGAGTGCGCCATAGAGGCACTTGTTAATGCACTGGAAAAGGCACCGCATACACAATTGTGTGAATTGGACATTCTGCCCTCAGCAGAAAAAAAACAACTTTTGATTGACTGGAACGCCACGACATTCTCGCTTCCAAATGATACTTGTGTTCATCTACTGTTCGAAGAGCAGGTCTCCAAAACACCTGATGCTGAGGCTGTTGTCTTTGAAGACGTAATTCTCACCTATGCTGAACTTAATGCCCGCGCTAATCAACTGGCGCATGCATTGATAGTATTAGGAGTAAAATCCGAAGAACCGGTTGCTGTTTTGCTTGAGCGTTCACCTGAGGTTATAGTAGCGTTACTCGCCATCCTTAAGGCAGGCTGTGTATACGTTCCATTTGATCCAGACTATCCGGCCGCCCGCCTGACGTTCATGCTTGAGGATTCCGGTGCTCGCATACTGATCACAAGGGCAGTTTTGCTGGATCGTATACCGCTCAAAGCGGAGCATACAATCTATCTTGACAGGGATCAGGAATATATTGCAACCCATTCAAAGAGTAATCCATATCTTCCCATAACTTTCGGGTCTCTTGCATACATTATTTATACCTCAGGTTCTACTGGAAGCCCAAAAGGGGTAGCGGTGGAACACCGATCAATTGCCCAACATTGCCAAACAATACCAGCTTGTTTTAAACTGACCACTCAAGACCGCTTTTTGCAGTTTGCATCTATCAGTTTTGATGCTTCGCTTGAGCAGATACTCCCCACGCTCTCTGTTGGTGCGGCAATAGTACTGCCAACACCTGGTCTGCTTTCTGATGAAATGTTGAATGAATGCATGCTAAAGCAGGGCGTAACAGTACTGGAACTTCCTCCGGCATTCTTTCAACTCTGGTCTTTGTCTTGCAAAGGTAGTCTATTCCCGTTGCTTCGTCTTATTATCCTCGCTGGCGATGTGGTGGTACCCAAGTTACTCAACATTCGCGAAAGCTGGATCAAACCATGGCCTCGTATTTTGAATGTTTATGGTCCTACTGAGGCTACGATTTCAACAACGTTGTACGACATTCCTGAAGGTCTGACAGGGCTGTATGTGCCGATTGGTCAGCCTTTGCCACATCGTACCGTATACGTTCTTGATAAAGAAATGCATCTGACCCCGATGGGTGTTCCGGGTGAACTGCACATTGGCGGATTGTGTCTCGCTCGGGGATATCGGAACCGTAAGGAACTCACCGCAGAGAAATTCATTCCCGATCCTTTTAGCAGCAGGCCAGGCGCACGCATCTACAAAACAGGTGATTTGGTGCGGTATCGTTCGGACGGCAATCTTGAGTTTCTCGGGCGTCTTGACCATCAAGTCAAAATCCGCGGTTTTCGAATCGAACTTGGAGAAATCGAAGAAGTGTTGAGAAGTCACTCTAATGTAAGTGAAGCTGTAGTAATACGTTGGGATGATTTACCAGGCTTAGAAAAATTAGTGGCTTATGTTGTTGCAAAAAAGCCTGTCATGGATATGCAAAAGGAACTTAGAGTATTCATACTGAAATCTCTTCCGGATTATATGATCCCATCTGCCTTTGTTTTTCTGAATAAAATGCCTTTGACTCCAAATCGAAAGATAGACCGAAAAGCTTTGCCTCATCCAGAAAGAACACTTGAAATAAACAATTCATATAAACCGCCAGAAGATGAGATAGAGAAACAACTGGTTATACTTTGGGAGGAAGTCATTGGAGTTCATCCCATAGGTATTCATGATGATTTTTTTGAAATTGGGGGCCACTCTCTTATTGCAGTGAAGTTGCTGTCAAAAATTCAAAAAGAAATTGGCACTAAAATAACGTTGCCTGATATTTTTCAGTCATTGACCATTGCAAATCTTGCTTCAAGGATAAAAGATGAGTCATTGCACTCTTCTAAATTTTCCAGCTTGGTCTGCATTCAGTCAGGCAGTGTAAATAAGGTGCTTCCGCCGCTGTTCTTTATCCACGTTCTTGGTATAGGTTTGAAGTATTGCAGGCCGATAGCAAAATATCTTGGCCAAGACCGTCCCATATATGGACTATCTATCCAGCTTCTTGATAAACGGCCGAAAATCGGAAATAGCGTGGAAGACTTGGCACAATTTTACATTTCCGAAGTGAAGCATGTTTATCCTGCAGGCCCTTATCTCTTTGCAGGCTTTTCCTTTGGAAGTCTTGTCGCTTTCGAAATGGCCAGACAAATGAGAGTAAGGGGGGAAGATGTTCGTTTGGTAGCGCTCTTTGATACGATCTTGCCTGCTTTTTTTCAGAAAACAGATATGAAAAGAATGGTAAAAGAGCATCAGGAAAAATTTAAAAAACAGGGAGTTTCCTACTTGATGCAAAAAGCAGGTAATAGATTGAGAACTAAATGGTTACTTGTGAAAATAAAAGTAGTTCGTTCCTATTGGCGCACACAGTTGTGGTATTACAACGCAACAGGAAGAACCGATAAAATTTCGATAGGTCTTAAGGAATTTGCTATATGGGATGAAAATCGTGAGATAGAAAAGAACTATAGGCCAGATCCATATCCCGCGAAAGTAGTATTGTTTAAAAGTGAAGAGACAATACTTAATACTCAGTACCTCAATGATCCTCAGTTAGGATGGGGAAATGTTGCTTTAGGGGGTGTTGAGATTATTGAATGCGAAGGTAGTCATGTTGGAATGGTTGAATATCCTCATGTTGAAATATTGGCAAAAAAATTAAATCAATCCATTATAAAAGCCTTAAACACAGAAATGTCTAACTAAAATTTTTTAATAAACGGATTTTTTCCATACGCAGATGGTATGGTAAACGGGGGCGCGTCCAATGTATTTTTCACCTTTTCTTCAAATGGAGATATTTTCGATACTTATTTCAACGCCAGATCAAGTGCACGACTAAGAGCTGCGCCCCAGCTCTGCTCACGATCATAAAACTGCTCAGCCCCAGCGGCACAACTTCCGCGGATAGACTCATAATAATTGCTATCACTGGCAAGACGCTTAATAGCAGCAGTAATTGCCAGCTGGTCACCACATTTGACGGTGATTACTGAGCTCGGTAATATATCAACTGCAGGACATACGTCTGTTGCAACTACAGGCCGCCCGGCTAACACTCCTTCAACCACCACACGATTCAAACCCTCTGGAAAATCAGCCGTAGTTGGTACAATAACCACGTGACAGCGCTCATAGGCAGCACGCATCTCGGAGCTGTTCAACTGGCCGTGGATATTAATACAACCTTGTAATCCACGTCGGGTCACCTCTGCTTGAAGTTCACTGAGAGCTGTTCCACCTCCACAAATGTCAAGCAATACAATGTGATCGTTGTTGGCAATCAAATTTGACATTACATCAAGCAAATCAAAAACACCTTTTGAGCGTTCTACGCGTCCAGCGAACATTAACCTGAATGAATCAGGAGCCCAGGAAGGGGGGGGGATTTCTGAAAAATTAGCGCGCTGATAAGAACTCCTGGCCTGCAGGAGACTGCCACTGACCTGATCACAGCTCATTTCACGTACTTGCCGTTCGCACTCCGGTGAGATACAAATTGTAGCAATGGGAATATTCCTCCAGAAAAAGCCATTTAAGCCCTGTAAAATTCTTTCATAAAGTGCTGTAGATCGATAACCACGCGGCCAAAAAGTGCACTGTAAATCGGTTATTACCTTAATGCCAAGCGTGGCAGGAATTGTCAACAACCACCAATGCTCTAGATCTGCAATCACAATTACACGAGGACGAAGATGCAGTATGGTACCAATAACACCAATCCAATGAGACATATAGGCCAGTTTATAAGCAAGACCTGATTTACCGGTGGCCTTATTTGGTCGATGCTCAACGGTGATGAGGCCTTCAACTAATAATTCTTTGCGCGAATGTGTAGAAAGCACTAACGCAGAGAGACCCCGCGCCTTAATCTGGTCAAAGAACTGACCTGAATAAGTGTCAGAGACCTCTGATGCGTCATATTTTCCGGTGAGCCAGCTGCGAAACGTGCCTGCAATATCTCCAGGACCTCCGCAATAAATTACTTGTGGGTTTGATCTCATGGTTTTTGGAACACTTTAATTGAATGGCTCACGATGGTCTGATTATAAACATATGGACTTTCATATATGTGCACTTTTGAGGTAAAACCTATAAAATGCAATTCATAGTTAAATCGACATTTCATACGAAGAAACAAGCTCTTGCAAACGAGCTAAATCGTTGAGCAGTGCCTCGGGTATAGGTAGATTCATTACTCGACAAAAAAACGCTATCCTGTAGCGCCAATCATGGTGACTGATTGTTTGGAAAATATTGTTGCGTCGTTGTTGCTCAAGACTATCGTTGTGTGACAAAAGGGTCATTAACTCATCTGAAGCGGTTTGTGGATCCTCGGAGAGTTCTATTGTTGCATTGGGCCAGCAAAGCATGTCATCCGCCATTCGTGAGACCGGTCGCCGTCCGGCGACTATACACCCTGACAGCAATGATTCAAGCCATCTGCTGGTTACCATCATGGAGCGTGGCCGATCGCCCTGTGGTTCAACATAAAGATGAAAAGCTAGTGAAATTCTGCTTCTATGCAGCAGTTTAAACAACATGCCACGCTCCAGATGGACGCTAGACCCCGATAAATTACCCAAGGGAGAATGAAGATATAAATAGGGCGAACTGGCCGGATGGAAGCATTGCGAAAAGCAGGTGTGATAGCTTGGGGGTGTGCGCCCAAAACTTATAATATCTATTTCCCTGTTCTTCATCTCGCGGGGTACCCAGGTCAGACAATCCGCCCCTTGATACAATTGGTGGACGGTAATACCGAACCTGTTTTTTGGATAGTCAATATCTTCATAAGCCGTTACCGTTATAGCATCATAGAGAGCGGTTTCCTTGACAAACCCAGACTGAAAATATGAATCTGTTACAAACCCGTATATTTTAACGAATTTCTTACGGCAACCTGGTATTGTCTTTATCATGCCCAGATCGCTTGGGCTTCTTGCCACAACGATAAGAACGTCACCTCCAGTTGTATGCAAAGGTTCGAATTTCACTTGATGGGGGTGAATCAAGCGACCAATAGATGTTCCCATAACAGGCTTTGGCGAGAGGATTTCTGCCTTAAAATATTGTGCCAGCAACTCGGCAAATTCATCGATAGCTACCCAGCCAGCGTGAGGTGTTGTAAGTCCTGCATAAAGTATGGATATTTTCACGTTTCATTAGGTTTAGAGTGAAGCTTCTCGCTTCAGTAGCAGGGAATTGAACTCTTAGGGAGTAAATGAAATTTTGTTTACCCGGCAGATCTTTTTATGAAATTTTTCACCCTTCTAATTCCTGCAGTCATAGGGTTCAGAAATGTCCATGTATCCCATAAAGAGTGCTGATGCAAATCTGAACGGGAACTTCTCTGATAGCCGAGACTTGGCAAAATGACAAATGTATTGATATCACGATTTTGCATGCGGAATGTAGTTAGCGCGCCATCATAGTACATTGGTCCTCCATTAGGATGTCCCGGAGGTCGCTCAAGTACTTGTTCCAAATACTGAAGAAATCTTTCAAAAATTTTACAATTCACAGCATAAAAATGTTTTAGAAGCAATGGTTCAGTTATTTCTTCGAGTCTCTTGCTTGTCGAAAGACCTGATATGTGTTCATGACCTAGATATAAAAACCCCCACTCTGTCTGATCGAGTTCTTGTAATGCCTCATCAGCGATTGTATTGATATCCGGTATAAAAGCAATATCATCTTCCATTATCAAAATATTGGATAAATTGTCGTGTTTTGCTTTTTTAATGGCGTTCATATGGCTTAAAAAACAACCTCTTACACCGGTACTCGGAAATCCAGCAGCAATTTCAGGCCGGGTTGCGGTAAAAAAATCAGCTTTTTGATTTTCAATCTGCCATCCCGCACGCTTAAACTCTTCTCTGGTTTCAGCCCTTCTGTCCGCTCGTTCCGTAAGATTGATAATAACTGTTCTGTCGAAGTAGTCAATGATAGTCATGATCAGTCTGTATAGTGATATTTGATTATCTAATGTGAAAAAGCCATTGTTTTGAATGCATCATCAAATGACGGCGCTACAAGAAATGTTCCATAATCTGATAAATGATTGTCGTCACGGTAGAGAAGTTTCTTATTATAAACGAATATTGCCCTTCCATTATTATCAAAAAGCATTGATTCTGGAGATATTAGTGTAGCCTCATGTCGTTTTGACAAAGCTTGAAAAAGATCGTAGACCGCTTTATTGCTTTTCCGGTAATCACTTTTTGATGGCAAAAGTCCATTGTAACTCTCTCCTATTAAGCTATTTATGCAGTAGAGCCTTAAAGGATCGCCCCCAATTTGAGGAACGTCAGTTATAATTACTATCTTACGACCAAGTTTAAGCAGGGTATTGACTGTTTTGATAATGCTTTTGTTTAACAAAAATTCATTAGAATAAATGCTGGTATTTCCTTTCGGTAACCAGTTTAGAGGGTCATTTTTCTGCATATACTCCTTATTGGCATAAGCAGACCACCTGCCGGAAAGAATAACAGTTTTAACTTCTTTATGTGACCGTATAAACGAAATCACCTTTTCGTTGAAATTTGCTCCAAAAAAATGATCGGAGTAGCCGTCCAAACTTAACAGGGGGGGAGTCCCGCTATTAGTAGCTAAAAATCCGGATAATTTATATTGATTTGCTTTATCAGATACAATAGTACTTAAAACTCGTGCATGAGAGTCACCCCACAATATAAAACTTGGAGTTGTGTTTTTTTTGCCGATTATAGGAGGTGTTTGTCCTTCAGTTATTTCTTTTATAGCATGTTCTTCAATTTCAACATTTCTTTTCCACTCTTGCTCATTATCGAATTTCATGATAGTTGTATTTGCCTCAGAGCGATACGGCATGCCATTCTGCAAATGAATCACAAAGCCGATTATTGAGGTGATCAACATAATTGATATCGATAAAACAAAAAGTTTTTGTCTTTCTGGAATTATCGGTTGATTTCCTCGAAAGGGTTTTTCAATATATTTTAAAGAAAGTGCTGAAATAATAAATGTTATTAAAATTATTCCTGAAACTTCAAGAGAGCTTAGATCGCGGAAAAGCAGGTATTTCGAAAACACTATAAGTGGCCAGTGCCAGAGATAGAGGGAATAAGATATGAGGCCGATAAATACTAATGGCTTTAAACCAAGCAGTTTGCCAATACTAGATTGGCCTCCAATACCACTATGAATGATACAAGCAGTGCCTAGGACAGGAATGATAGCATTATGTCCTGGAAAAATTGTAAACCTGGTATAAAACACTACACTGTAAAAAATGAGAGTAAGTCCAAGGATAGCAAGCACACTTCGAAAGATGTTCGATTTTGGTGGTGTTATAACTCTCAGAGCGAGAATTGATCCAACCAATAATTCCCATGTTCGTGCTGGAACAAGATAAAATGCAGCATCAGGGTGACTATATACCCCCCAAATGCTTGTAATTAAGGACAAAAATCCTATTAAGAGTATCCATGGAAGATATTTCTTGTTAAGAAATTTGCTAATTCCGGCAAGAAGCAAGGGGAAAAAAATATAGAACTGCTCTTCCACGGCAAGGGACCATGTATGTAATAACGGTTTTTGTAAAGAGGGAGAATCAAAATAACCTGATTGCATCCAGAATAATACATTTGAAGCAAAAAGTGTTGTTCCAGTTATACTTTGACCTAATTGCTTGAATGTCTTATAATCAAAAATAAAAATACCGACTACAAGTGTAAAGGCAATAACGGGAAAGAGTGCAGGAAATATTCTTCTGATTCTTCGTTCATAGAACTTGGCGATAGAAAATGTCCCTTCGTGAATTTCTTTCAGAATAATGGATGTAATAAGAAATCCGGAGATTACAAAAAAAACATCTACACCAACAAAGCCACCCGAAAATCCAGGGATATCTGCATGAAAAAATATTACAGCCAATACTGCAATAGCTCTGAGGCCGTCAATGTCAGCTCTATATTTCAGATTCAACTATTTCTCCGGTTATTATTACTAATAATGCCTAACGACAACAGGCAGCGGCGTGAAACGAAGCTGGCGATCTTTTCGTCCGTCAGCTGCACTGAATGGTTAGCTTATTTCTTAGTTAATCATTTCAAAATTACAGATAGTAAACTTAATTTGATGGAGCTTGAGCAATTGCTACTAGGTTGTCACGAAAACGAGGTATTAAGAATAGTGGAGATCCAATCCAATACATAACTCTGAAAACCAGATCATTTGGCGAGTGATGCATTTGGCAATATTCTATATTGCAATTCTCGAAGCCAGCCTTCTCAAATTGCCATCGTAAGTGATCAATACTGTATTCAATTACATGCCCTAGCCCCTGATTCTCTGGTACACGGAAATAATCATAAATTTGTTTTCCCAAAGCCATATAGACAACATTGCGTAAACGATAAAGGTTAGGTGTTGAACAGATAATCGTGCCGCCTGGCTTGAGTGCTATTCTTAGACGTTCTAACACAATATGAACAGGCAAAGGAAGATGCTCAATAACTTCAGAAAAGAATATAAAGTCGAATTCTGCCTTAAATGGCTGCTCCTCTAAGCATAAATTCCAGTTCACTACTTTTAGTCCTTGATGTTGAAGGTATTCCAGGTGAATTCCACCAATATCAGCCACATAAGCATCATCATCCCACAATTTGTTACATAGCAAACCTAGTTGTCCGCCACCAACGTCTAAAACTTTTAATGGAGTGGGTGGTGCCAAATCACAATACTGTTTAACTAGAGTTTCATAGCGTGAGCGATAAAGTTGATAGTACTCAGGGCTTTCTTGAAAGCTTCCTCTACAGATTAGTTCTGAATACACTGTGTTAAATTGCTTGGCGTCATATATACGTGTCATAAAAATGGCATTTCGCTGATGTTAATGGAAATTAAATTTCATTTTACTTCACCATCTATATTTGCATTTCCAGCTTTCCACAGTAAAAGGGGATTCTTATCCGATAGCATTCGGAGCTTCTAATCGCCCTCGAACTTGCTTTTAAAAGCTGAATCTTGCTGTTTATTGCCTCCGACATGGCATTCGAGACTTTGTGTTTGAAGTCGTTGAGGATGTTGCCTGCGTGACGAACCATTAATTCTTGTACCTTGATCATTTGCTTTAGCCCAGACTTCTCAACAAGCTCACACCAGTAAATTTTGATGCGAACTTCTGTCTTCATGCTAGAGACCGAGAGCTTAACATCATCTACCTTCCAGACGGCTGGTAATCCTAAGAGTTGTTGGTACTCGTCAGTAAGTTTTTGCATTTTTAAACATGCGATTGAAATACTGCAGTCTACGACTTTATCCCCTCATCCCATTAAATTCTTCGAAGAAATTATCTAATATCCAATTCATTGTTTTTTTTCAGATTCTCTTGTAGTTCTGACCCAGAGAGTACTTTTTTTCTTCAACATCATTCCTGCATAAACTGGAATTTTCCACAAAATATAGAGCGGAGCAGCTGCAAGGTAAAGCCAGGTTGATAACGATGCTCGTCTTTGAATCTGTCCCGAGATGACGTAAAATACAAGAATAAGCCAGAAGGACGCAGCAAGGATAAGCCATGCTCCCTTAAGCAGCATCAGCGCACCAGCAGTGGCAAGGCTAAAAAGCATGACAAGCAGTGAGAGCGGGGGAGTGGCCAATTCGGCCAGAGCATACAAGTAGCGTGTTTGACCTGATGTGGTAAAAAGTTTTAGGAGTGGTAGTGTCATCTTTCTTACGAGCATAAAACGCCCACCTTCCCAGCGGTTTCTCTGACTTGTAGCGCTTTTACTGGAGGTTACCATTTCGCTACGGATAACCGCATCAGGATTATAGTTTACAGAGATGCCATCCTCAAGGAGGCGAAGAGTGAACTCCATATCCTCTACCATTGAGTGGCAGGGCCAACCATAGCGCTTGAGGAGCTCGGTTTTGAAGGCCATGCCGTTGCCTTTAAGCACTGCAGTTCCTGATAGCTTTATTGAACCGGCCATGCGCAAATGGCAGAATATGTTAAAGGCTGCATCGCTTAGTGCTGGTCGCCAGCCGGCATTAGGGTTACTGACGCTATTAAATGCCTGAACAGCCTGAATATTAGGGTCGCTGAGTGATGCACTGATTTCGCAAAGGTAGCTTTTGTCGGGGGAGACATCAGCGTCGATAATGGTGATGATATCGGTATGACGATAGATTTCAAGATGGTTTTTCAGAAACCAGTCGAGTGCCTGCCCTTTGCCTCTATTGTCGCTGTCAAAACGTTCAAAAACCAGAGCACCAGCCTGGCGGGCTTTTTCAGCGGTTTTGTCTGTACAATTGTCGGCAATAACATAGATTTTATAGCTGTTGGCAGGATAGTCGCATGCAAAGACACCCTCAAGGGTATGGACAATTCCTTCTTCTTCATTATGAGCGGATATCAGTACTCCGATATTGAGAAACTTGTTTTTTGTAGCGATTTCTTTTCGGAAAAGGTAGGCTCCAATGGTACAGAGGAGCAGATATCCTGCAGGCAAAGCCAGCATCACAAGCATGCTTTTCACAATAACCTCAAGAATGATCATAACGTTGGGCTTTCCTCATTGAAAAGATTAACCATCTGCTGGTTATTGATGTGCTGGTTGTAAAGTGAAATAACTTTTTCTCGTCCAGCCAGCCCGTATTTACGTCGCAATAAAGAATCGACAAGCAGTTTTCGTATCTGATTGGCAAGATCCTCACCATCTCCGGGAGTAGCAAGCAGTCCGTCATGTTCGTGATCAATCAATTCTGGGATCCCTGTTATTCTTGTTGATATAACAGGAATCTCCTTGGCCATGGCTTCCATCAGCACAACAGGTACCCCTTCAGCAAAACTTGCCAGTACAAAAATATCTGCTTTGTCATAATAGTCTCGGACTGTATTCTGCCCAAGGACCCCTGTGAAAGTTACTATATCCTTCAGGTTATTTTTTGCTGTGAACTGTTCAAGCGACTTACTGTCAGGCCCTTCGCCAATGATTGTGACCTGAAATCGAAGGCCTTCTTGCTTAAGAACCCGACAGGCTTCGAGCATAATATGCTGCCCTTTAGCTGGTACCAGCCTGCCAACGCAAAGAATGTTTGGAATGGCATTATGGGGGTCCTTTCTTACAGTGTATAGCTCAGGATTGACCCCGCAGCGGACGATGTGCAGTTTGTTCCAGGCCTCAGGTTCGCTGATACGCATGATTTGGCTGAGACAGTAGTGGCTGATGCAACGGACAAAGGCAGCTTCCCTGATTTTTTCCTCAAGCATAGCGGAGTCCACACGATAAAATATATCAGGCCCATGAACCGAGAGACTGTAACTTACTCCGCCATAGGTTTTCATGAGCATGGCCACAATGGCAGTAGGATTTGCAAAGTGCTCGTGAATATGGGTAATGCTGAGCCGGTGCAGCCATTGCAAAAGAATACCTGCTTCAGCAAAGTAAGCAATTGCTTTAACCGGGCTTTTTGGTCCTGTTGTCAACAGTTTAAGCGCTCCGGCTGCCATTCGCAGATAGCCAGAAGGGTTTTTATACATGCAGTGCCAATGTGCGCCTATAATCGATGGTATTGGTTTCGAGAGTACCATCAGGGTTGTTTCTGCCTCCATCTTTTCTGCAGTGGTCATCACCGAGAGGTTAGAGGGCTTGTGAATAGATGCGGTATGGACATTCATTCCCGCTTTACGGAGGGACTCAATTTCCCTGTAGATAAAGGTATGGGAAATTGCAGGGTACTCGCTGCAGAGATAAGCTATAGATTTTGATGTCATGAGCCGGGGGTTGAAAGTCCTGTTTTAAGAGTGCTTCGCTTGTTTTTCAGTGGCTTGTTGAATAATTGACCGGAATAAAAGCGGATAATTCCGAAGAGTTGAGGTATAACTACCAATGAACAGTGCCATGCGTATTTCTTTGCTTCTGTTTTGTTCAGGTTGTTTTCACGCATGAATTTCTCGGTTCTGAACAGCCGGGGTGAAAATAGCATGGTACTTCCTGCTATGATACTCAGCACAGAACAGGCAATTCCGAGGTAGCTCTGCCGAAGTATAAGCAGGATTATTCCTGTAAACAAAAAGATGAAAAATCCCCCTCCCTTAAGCATAATCCTGCGCAGATCGGCTTTCCAGAAATTGCTTCCAGTCCCGGCCACCCTGCTTTGAACAGCAGCAAAACCATATCCTGAACGGAAAGAGCGTTTCAAGTACTGGCTTGTTTTAAGCATAGCGAGGTCATGGCTGGTCATGAGTGCATCAAGCATGAGAATTTTCCAACCATTCTGGCTTATGCGCCAGCTCAGTTCAGGGTCTTCCCCTCCAACAAGTTCTTCATCATAGCCCCCGGTTGTTTCAAGTGCAGAACGACGGATCAGGACATCTCCACCAAAGCTGTCGCATTCGCCGGGTTTAGTGTTCCACTCCATATTGCCAATCCAGTTAAAAAAGGAACGTTCCGGATGCAATTCTTTTCGGTAACCTCTGACAGCCCCGACAGCAGGGTTCTTCAGTGCATCTATTGCGGTATTCAGCCACTCTCGGTCAAGGATAGTATCTGAATCGAGAAACTGGACATAAGTTGATCGGCCTGCCTTCCAGCCAGCATTTCTTCCAAGACCAGGGGTGGGGTATTCTGGGTGGAGTTCGATCACATCTACCTGACTGTGATGGGCAATGGCAACACTTCGGTCTGATGAGCCTCCATCAGAATATATAATTTGCATCTTGTGCTCAGGGTAGTTTCCTGAAAGTACTGATCGGATGCAGCGTTCCAGCGTTTTTTCGCAATTGACACCGATAATGATGCAGTCAATATCCGGCAGCTCTGTTTGATTTATATTGTTAGATAGCTTCTCTTTCATCTACAGGTTTATCTCTTGTTTTTCGTGAGTGTAGTGACATTTGAGGCGCACAACAAGGCCTGTTGCAATTCCAGCAATAACCCCAGCATTGTTGGCAAGAACATTGAGGGCACTGAAGCTCTCCTCGGTTACTAATATATGTAAGGTTTCAAGGAGGTACCCTATCGGCGTTATAGCCAGAGAGAGCAGAAAAGCGTTTTTTCTGCTTTTGAACAGGATCATTGGAATAAATGAGAGCATACTGTAAAGTATCATGTGTAGCAGAGTATCAATAAGGAAAATATTGTGAACAAATCCTGATAGAGGTATGAAACTTCCTATAAAGATAAGAACAAGTCCCAGTATCCAGTAGATCAGGAGTGACCGGTTAGTATTCCATTCAGGCTTAAGAAGATTGTCTTTTCGAAACAGGTTTTTCATGCAAATAATCTCAAAAAAATTACCCGATAAATCGAGATGGTTTCAAGCTTGGTGATGGAATAAAACGGGTTCCATGTACTGTCCGGTTCTGCTCCTTTTTAGCTTCAAGAGACCCTGTATTACTATTCAGAGCAAGGACCTTTGAGGAGTTGAGAAGTATGCCAATCAGAGAGCCGTTGCAAAGCATGTAAACAGGGTTGATCATGGCGTTCAGCAGATTATCGATCATAAAAATACCGAGAAAGACTGCCATAACAGCAGAGTTTCCCCATATTTTAGTGTTCCACAATTCCGGTTTAACTCGCCAAAAAAAGAGAAAAAGTGGCCATTGAATCGCGATAACCATCACAACAAGCCCATATATTCCGTTTGTACCATAGGTGATGATCCACAATCCGTCAGTAATACTGATATCTCTACCTTTTTCATCGTAAACTCTCGAACGGCCATATCCACCCCACCCGAAAAAACTGCCTTGCAGTGCTTTTTGTACCAGAATTGTTTCATTGTCAAAGCGGAATTGTAGCGATCCCGAGCGTTCACTACTGTATTGTTGAGATACAGCGCTAGAAAGATTTCGGCCATCCCAAATGCCGGTTGTTCTGGTGAAAATATAGAGATGTGGAACAAAAAGAAGGATGAGAATCAGAAGGGCTGTTTTCGTTTTATTTGAAATATAAACTACTAAGAGAGCGATTATAAGCAGGGAAATAGCCCCCATCGAACGCATCATGATGTTGGTGAAAATCAGCAGCATAAGAAGGTAGAGCGCTGGTATGTGCATGATCTTTTTTGGCAGCAACCCAGTGAAAAACATCCAGATTCCCAGGAATGCACCGAGTGCCATCCACATTGCAGTCATGAGCCCGTGTTCCATATAGACCATCGGCCTGTATCCGCCTCCATCCCTAAGAGTCTGAATGAAGTCGCTTTGATGAAAACCGTAGGTAAGCCGGTGCAACTGAGGGCTCATGATCAATTCATACCAGCAGAATGGGATGTAAACCAGTGTTCCGATAAAAATGATAAAAGCGAGTATTTTTATGTTCTCTTCATTGCTGAAATATATTCTTGCGATATAGTAGGACATTCCCCACTTTTCGCTTTGGGCCAAGCTTGACGCTAAGCCGTCATAAGGACCATCGCCGTTAGCTATAGAGGAAAAAAAGGGGGCAATGCACCAAAGAATCATTGGAATGTCAGCTGCATTGAACTGGAATTTTGACAGTTGTTCCTTGTCGAAGAGATAAGCGTTCCCCAAAATACTGAGGCATATAACAGCCGTTTTAGTATTGTGGAGGAGAAAGATGTCGTAGTTTGCAACAGGAAGAAACATCCACCCAAAAACAAAGGCTATTGCTATTGCCTTACGAGGGCCAAGCGTTATAAAGAGACGCATGACTATAAGTGGAAAAACCAAGAACGCGATTGGTACTAAAATATTTCCAGCGCCACCCATTGTTACCAGTCCTTATTTTTATTTCTTGTCATTAATCATTACCGAAAGACTGCTGGTATGCCTACTGCGGTTGTATTAGCGGGTATATCGTTTATGACGACAGCATTGGCACCTATTCGTGCATGGGCACCGATATGGATGTTCCCAAGAATTTTTGCGCCGGCACCTATATCAACATGCCCTTCGATAATCGGAAGACCAGGTTTGGAGCCTGCTCCGATGGTGACTTGCTGAAAGATAAGGCAGTTGGGGCCTATTATAGCATCAGGATGAATAACTATCCCGTTTGGATGAGGGATCAAGAGCCCTCCACCGATTTTCGAGTTCAGCGGAATGTCCGCTCCGGTTATTGCGCTCCAAAACCTGTATTGAACTACTGCAATTGACCTGATAAGTTTTGACATAAGATCGCTTTTTGTTCTAAGACGCTGAAAATGTCGTATTGCAGCAAGCAGTTTTTTTCCTGGTTCGAACCGCCCTCGTACCGGGTTTTCTCTTTCCCAATCTGGTTCCGTTGCTGATATCATGGTTGTGATGTTTTGTCCAGGAGGCTTGGGTAGCCCTGATCAAGCAGTACCGGAAAGTTGTTCATTTATGGTTCTCCTCTTTCGATATTATTTGCTTTTTTTAAGAGTACTGTTGATAATGGTTTTGATTTTACTCATGAGTTCCTTAGCTGCGGGAAGATTCTGAATAATTTCTTCAATCTGTTTTGTATTGATTTTGTCAAGAATTTCAGGTTGTTTTTCAAGGAGTTTGTCAATGCTCATCCTGCGTTTGAAACCACCCCAATTAAGAAGAGGTGCAATTGCGGGAACTTTAAGGTGTACGAGAAGTTCAGCAGCTTTTCTCAAATCGTTGAAGTAAGTGCTTTCTCCAACGGATATCAGAACTATGATGTCGGAAAAAAGAGCAAGGTATTCAGTAAGGTCGCTTTGGAGAACTGGGGCGCAGTCAATGCATACATAGTCATACTCTTTTCTGGCTGATTCAAAAAGCTCCTTGACGCGATGTTGAGAGATGTTCTCGATTATGGTGTTTCCGGCATACAGGATACTAATGTTGGACGTTGAGCTACTGACGATGAAGTTATTCAAGGGCTCTGTTGAGTTGAGAAAGTCAGAAAGACCTGAAGGTTCCGATGCCAGATTAGCAATTTTACTGAGAGCAGGGTCAGCAATGTTTCCTTCAATCAATAGCACTTTTGGTGCGAGAGTTGAGAGTGCCTCTGCTGTGTTCAGGGAAAGTGAGGTGCAGCCTGAATCGCCATCTACACCTGTAAATAGGATAATCGCAGCATTGGATTCAGCTTTTTCAAGAGTGAGTTTGACAGCAAAACTTTTGATAGCTTTAAATACATCATTGTCCGGAGCTAGAGAAATCAGTTGATGAAATGGAATGTTGTTTGTTGATAGTGGAACTATACATGCTGGTGGATATCCGAGGGCCTGTTCGATGTCTTTGGAACGACGTATACGGTTGTCGAAGAAGTCGTAGGCAAAAAATACAAATCCCATAGCACCGAATGAAATGCTGAAAAAGATCATAAACAGTTTTTTTATGTTTGATCCTTCTGCATGATCAGGTTTGCGAGCGGCAGATTCAATTGAGAGGTGAAGAGGAGCTTTCCCTTCAACCTCAAGCTCTTGAATTCTGGTATCAATACGGTCAAGCAGTTCTCGTTTGTGTTTTAGTATTGCTTCAAGTGACTCGCCCCGATGAAGTCCAACAGAAGTTTTTATTGCATCTGTGCTGCTTTTTGTTAGTTCTTCTCTAACTTTTTCTTCAACAGTTTTAGTCCTTTCGAAGTCATTTTTGGCTGTTATTAATTCTTTATTCAGTCCGAAGTCACGTATTCCATACAGAATTTTGTGGGCATTTTTATTGAGTTCATTCTTCTGTTTTTTTTCATATTCACGCATAGCATTCATACGCTCTTCAATATAGATGCGGTCAGGATTATTTTTTGTCAATCCATCAGTAGAACTTCTCATCTGTTGTTGTTGCTGATAGGTCCATGAATTTGTCATATTAAGAGACGCGTCTTTCATTACCATTTCCTCAACCATCGGTTCAAGGGACAGGCTTTTTATTTGGTTATTCAATTTGACTTTTTCATCTAATTGAGCTCTAGTCGCTATTTGGTCTCCAAGTGCTTTGACATAAAGTGCTTGAAGTTGCTCAGTTTTCTTACTGGCAATGTTATAACCTTCCGAAAAGGTTGCGGTATTAATCTCTTTTGTGAGCATAATCAGTTTATTTTCGATAGTGCTGATCTCAATTGTCAACTCCTTTTTTTTATTTTTCAGGAAGACCAGTCGCTCATTGTCCTGCATTTCGGATTTTTTGCGAACTTTTTCAAGAAACACCGCCATAAAATTATTTACAAGAGGAGCAAGACCTTCTTTTTTTGGACTTGATGCGGTTATTTCAATAAGGTGTGTGCCAGTTAAGGGGTTTGTTTTTATGATAAAAGAGAGCATGTTTGCACAATTATCGGTAGGCATTCCTTTTGGAAATATTGCTGCCTTTTCGTCAGGTGTCAGTTTTTCAACAGTTTTTTTTAGCACATCAAAAGACATCATCCGTTGTGCCTGTGTTCGGGCATAGTCCTGATAGTAGTTGATGATTTGAGGATCATCGCTTGAGGTAATCAGCGAGGGCATAACCGGGTCAACCCGCATGATAGCTTTAACTTCGTAGTTAGGTTTGCTGATCAATAGAACAATGGGGACTGTTAGTGTAAATAGAAAAGAACCGATTACAAGAATAAATAGTCCATACCGTTTGGCAAAACCTATAAAATCAAGGGATTTCGATGGTTTCCCATAGGGAAGAGGTTCCCTTATCACATTCTCATTAACCATAAATGTTCTTGATCTTAAAAAAAGTCATGATGCAATTATATTAGTGTCTGAAATATTTTATTTAATCTATATATAAAAAAACTACAATAACAGCGCTTGTTCAATCTTTTTAGAAAGCTTAAGGAGATCATTGTTTTCGTGTTTTTTTGAATATAGATCAGATAATTTATTAATTGCTGTTTTATCAATATTATATCCAGTATTTGTGTCAAATTTAATTATTTCGGAAATAATTTCCTTGACAAAACTTTTTATATCACCCATCATTATTTCTGAAAAAATAGGTGGTTGCCAATATTCTTTTCCTCCTTCTCCCGTATATCCAATGACTTTATTGCCTGTTAATCCCGCCTCTATTGGGGGCAGGCCCCACCCCTCAAGCTCACTGAATGATAAAAATATTTTCGACTTTTGAAGAGTTTCAATGACCTCTTTTTCTGTCATATTATTTATTGGAATAATTTTCCAATGTTCAGGCAGATGTTGTTCCAAAAAAAATATAACTAACCTTGAATGTCTAGGAAGTTTTCTTGGCATATAAGTGATTATGTTGCCTTTTTGCAGGTCAGGTATAAATTTATTTGAATCAATAAAATAATGCATACGCATTATTTTCGAAGATAAAGTTGGGAATGCTAATTTACAACAATCAGTTGTATCATCAGATATTGTTATAATAATATCTGCATCGTAATAAGTGGAAATAGTAAGGGTGCTGTCTACATCTCCAAATGTGTAGCCATTCTGAACAAAAATGCCATATTTAATGCCAAGGGATTTGCATTGTGGAGCATATCGTTCAGCCCAAAATTCAGGTATTATGACAAACTCTTTATTAATATTAAAATTGAAATTGCGTTTAAAATTCGTTGAGCAATCAAACCAAGTACATGAGAAATTTAGGTTATCAGGATGTAATACTGTGGATTGAAAATTTTCGAAAAGAAGATTATTAATTGCGTCGGATTGTTTATAGATTACTTTAACGCCGCCACTTGCACCGTTTCCTTTATGATCAGATAGAGGGCTTAAATAAGTGATTGTTATTCCTTCAATACTCGAATGATCTATTTCGAATTTAGGAGGTCGATTAATATACTTTCGATACCGTAATAATATACTTTTTAATATGTTCATAGTGTGTTTTCTTAATAAAGAATCTTATTGGGCGAGCCTTGTGATTTTATTTGACCATTTTCAAGCTGATATAGTCGGTCACATTGTTCGATAGTGCTGAGACGGTGAGCAACAATAATAATGGTTTTAGAGCCCTGCAATTCGCGAACAGCGTCCATAACGCCTTGTTCTGTAGCTGAATCAAGTGCGCTGGTTGCTTCGTCAAGCACAAGTACTGAAGGATCGTGGTAGAGAGCGCGTGCAATGCCGATTCTTTGACGTTGACCGCCTGAAAGACGAACACCTCTTTCTCCTACAACAGTATCAATGCCTTCTGGTAGACTTTGAATAAAATCATCCAGATGTGCTGCACGAATTGCATTCAAAACAGCTTCTTTATTAATTTTTTCACTGGAAAGTCCAAAGGCTATATTTCGAAGCAATGTATCATCGGTTAGATAAATTGATTGAGGTACATACCCGATTTGATTCTGCCACCCTCGTAAATTTTGCTTAATGTTTTCACCGTCTACTTTTACAATTCCCTGATCTGGAGGTAACAGGCCTAGCAGTATATCAACCAGAGTACTTTTACCTGCGCCACTGGTACCAATAAACCCCACTGATTCACCGCATTTTATGGTAAGTGAGATATCATTAAGTGATGGTAAGGCAGATCCAGGATAAGTATAGGTAATGTTCTGTAACTCAAGGGATTTCTGGAAAGATGATTGTGTTGATTTAATTTCAGGATTATCTTGAGCAGAAAGGATCAGATCCTTTTGAAGTATATCAATAACAGGCAAACAGTACTTAAGCGATTGCATTACATTCAACAAGCGGTTTACTGAGGGCATCAAGCGAAAAGTTACAACAGCAAAAAGGCCAATTTTTGGGATGATGGTTTCGAGCGCCCCTCCCTGTGCAAGCATAACAAGCACCAGAGCTACAAGACCGCAAACAGCAAGCAACTCAAGCCAAAGCCGAGGAAGCTGCTGCATGGTAGCGTTTAATCGACTAACCTTGGCACTTTCTCTATTATGGATACTGTATTGTTTTAAGAAATCACTCTCCCTTCCAAGAAGTTTAACATCTTTCGCGCCGCCAAGGCCTTGCTGTAAATGCTGAAGACGTAACCCTTCGTGATGCTGACGTGCTTTACCCCAGCGCGTTATACTCCCTTCTGTAAAACGGAAGAAACTCCAGCCAGTAAGGCCAAGCACGCATACAATGGAGATTGTTCCAATAGGTTCCACAACAAGCAGCATAAGGCAAAGGCCAACAACAATCAATGACTCAGAAAACAACTGCATAAGTGGCGATAACACGCTACTGGTGAAAATTGATACTTCATTGGTAACATTTCGGATTAACTGTGCCGAGTTACGTTGTAGGTGAAACGCATATGGTTGACGTAGGTAAATAGTAAACAGTCGCAATGAAAGCCTTGCTCCAATGTCGAACGTAAAGCGATTTTGATTCCAGGTAAGAAATACCAAATAAACAGCTTTTATAACATAGACACCGAGCAGCAGCAGTAAACCTCCAACGACCAAGCTGTGTTGGTCTGGATTACCAAAAAAATTGAGTAAAGGTAGAAGAGCTGGATATTTTGCGGTAAAATTTTTTTGTGTAAAAAGAGACAGCGCAGGAATAACAAGCCCGACTCCAAGCGTTTCCAGCCCAACGCCGATAAGCATTAAAATGAACAGAATAATAGAATTATGACGTTCTTTTGGCAACAGGAGAGACCAGATTTTACTAATGTTAGTAGGGGGTTGAATGAGTTTCATTGTCAGTTTATTGGTTTCATATTTTTTTGAATATAACTTCAAATCGATATTACTGTCCAGTCGTTCCTGTCGATGTACTTGTACCCGTGGTGGTAGTTGTTCCAGTAGATATAGTTACTCCTGTATTGGTGTTCACAAATCCTGATTGACCCCAGAGTTGGCTTCGTAACTTGGCCATTATACCAAATGATTCCGCAGTGGTGGTGCCGATGCTAAGTACATTGAGAGATGGGAGCAGCTTTTCAAGCGCATAGTTGAATTTTGCCATACCACTTGGGCTGATAAAGACAATATCGTTCGACATAAGTGCAAAGTTCTGGCTGAAATCACCGTGTTCAAGCAGGTTTTTCAGATCGACCTTGATAACATCACCTTTGAGATTTTGTTGTCTTATCACGAATACCTTTTCCGCATTAGCCTGTTTGTTCATTCCTCCAGCAAGCATTATTGCTTTAAGCACATTCATTCCACCTCGAATCTGAATGACACCAGGTGTCACGACTTCACCCATTACATAAACCAGTTCATCAGTAGCTTCAGGAATATAGATGACATCATTGTTTCTGATCGGGGAGTTCAAAGCCATATTTCCATTTTTAAGAAGATCTTGAAGGTCGATCCATATAACAGTGTCATTGCCTCGGATAATGGCGCATTTTGTTAGCGCGTTCTCTTTAGCTTGATCTGTTGGAAGGCCTCCTGCCAGAGCAAGTGCTTCCAGAAGGGTGCCTTTTCCGGGAAAATTGATAACCCCCGGTTTGCTAACTCGACCGAGAACAAATGCTTTGTTGTTATGAAACTCATTTACTCTTACTGTTACTTCAGGTTTTATATAGAGGCTTTCCAGTTTTAAGGTGATCATATTCTGCACTTCGTCGGGTGTACGGTTTATAACGTTGAGGCTTCCGACTCTCGGAACGGTAATGAATCCATCGGGGGAGACTACGATGTTTTCCTGTGAAAGTTCAGGCCTGTGCCATACCAGAATGTTGACCAAATCTCCTGGTCCAAGGCGGTATTGATACACTTCATGCGGAGAGACTGCCTCAATTTTTTCAGGAGTTGCAAATTCCTGCGTTTTTTTTGGGAGTTCTGCTTTGAAATCTTTTTCTGGAGCTGTGGTGGTTCGTGACGGCTTGGGAGAAATGCTGCTGCAAGCTGTCAGGAAAACAAAAAAAGAGACAAAGAAGTAAATTGCCATGGTTTTAACCACCCGGTCATAGTGAAACATCGGATTATAGGTAATGTATTCAGTAAATTTGTACATGGTATCCGGTACGTTGATTAAGCAGATCTTTTTGTAATGATTTTAGCCGGAATCCCAACAGCGATGGAGTTATCGGGTACTGGCTTCAGGACTACAGCATTTGCTCCGATATCAACATTATTGCCGATAGTGATATTTCCAAGGATTTTTGCTCCAGCTCCAATGCTTATATCGTTCCCGAAACAAGGCGCGGCTTTTTCAGAAATATTTTTCAATCCTACGGTGACGCCGTTACGAATAATGCAGTTGTCTCCAAAACTAGCATATCCGCTGATGATGATATCCCCGAAATGGTCGATGCGGAAGTTCTTTCCTACAGGAACTTCACAAGGAAGTTCGATACCTGTAAGTATCTGAACAATCTTGTAAAGTAGTTTGTAGAGCAGGGAAAATGGTTTACGAACTATTCCACTTCTAATAGTATAGCGCCATCTTCCGAAACGATAGACAATCATGACCCAGAATCCTTGGCTGCCCCATTTGCCTTCATAGGTAGCTAGATCAGCTCGTAAGTTTTGGAACAGATTCATGATGCTTTACCAGGGGATTGGGGGTGAGAAGCTACCGAATTTAGTATCCTGAAGTGATGAAATTATTTGTTTGATGATAAAAACTGCTGCCGAACGTTTATTTTCAGCATCACCAAATGGGAAGAGAAGGTTTTTTGTGAATCGGGCTGCATACCAGAGCAATTCAACTCCAGCACTGGAAAGGAGCCCGGCAACCCCCTTGTTTTTACGGTAATAAAGCCATTCGCTTTGCATTCTGAAGATAAGCACTTGAGAAGCTTTCTCTTCAAACGATTTATCTTTTCTTGTTTTGCTGCTGGCGCCACCGATGTGCGTGACTTCTGCATCAGGGATAAAATAGATTGTCCAGCCAGCTTTTTTGGCTCTCATACAGAGATCGGTCTCTTCGTAATAGATATAAAACCTTTCATCGAAAGGACCTATTTCATCAAGCATCTTTTTGCGAACAATGGAGAATGTTCCTGGTACCCAGTCAACCTCAAGAGGTTTGTCATGAGCAAAACCGCCAAATTCATGGTAATTGAAAATTGGAGACTTCGCATATTTTCCACGTAATCCTGACAGAGTGATGAATTTTGAGAGAGCTGACGGAAAGCGCCGTGCTGAGGGTTCAAGCAGGCCTGCCGGGGAGATGATTTTTCCTCCGCAAAGCCCGCATTTCGGTGTCACGTCCATGAATTTGACGCTGTTCTGAATAGCTAACGGCCTGATATAGGCGTCTGGATTTAGGAGGATGATATAGTTCCCTTTGGCAAGAGGAAAAGCTTGATTGTTTGCTGCGGCAAACCCGAGATTCTGATTGTTTGCAATCAGAAGAACGGAAGGGAAGTCGTTTTTTACCATATCAGCAGAGCCATCATGGGAATTGTTGTCTACGACAAAAACCTCCATTTCAACTCCACCACTGTATTCAAACAAAGCCTGAAGACAGTTGCGAAGAATGTCACGTGTGTTGTAGCTTACAATGACAACAGATATCATAAGGTTCCCTAGGACGTTAATTTGGGTTTGCTGACCATGTGACAGGCAATTTGAGCCTGAACAGATTCACTTCATGTGTGCTGAAAGTTTATTGTAAATACGAACAATCGCTTCAGCTTTGGCACTCCAGGAAAACTCTTTCACCCGCTGAATAGCTTTTATTGACATAGTCTGGCGCAGCAATGGATTAATGACTAATTTCTCTATACACAGCGTTAATTCCTGAACAACAAACTCCCTGGACTCTGGATTAATCCTAAAGCCGGTTTCTTCAGTAACATATTCGCCAATTCCTCCGTTATTAACCACAATACAAGGAAGACCATTGGCCATCGCTTCTAACACTACAGCTCCACCAAACTCACGAATTGAGGGAAAACAGAAAATATCGGAATTGCTGTAGTATTGGAGCGTATCCTTCTGATCAACCCAACCTGTAAAAGTAATTATTTCTTTAAGATTAAGCTTTTCAACCAGTTGTTCCAAGGTTGTTCGTTCCGACCCGTCACCAACGATCGTCAGAAGAATTTTTTTCTTGATGGATGCTTCCAATCTGCTTATAGCATCAATCAGAATATCTGTTCCCTTATAAGGTACCAGCCTCCCGACAAAGAGAAGGTTAGTAACTCTAATCTCCCTTGTTGTACTCTCGTAAACGCTCTCTTCTGTCTTCAAAAATGAACTTCCGATTCCGTTCTCGTAAAATAACTCAATCTTCTCATTTTTAATATCGAAGAGCTCTTTAACCAGATTCAGGGTATACGTAGAGCCGGCAAGAATGTAGTCAGCTTTTGTATAGGTTTCCCGATAGCCGGGAATAATGAATCGACCGATTGATCGAAGAAAGTTAAAATCAGAGAATTCTTGTCTGGCCACTTTTTGAAAACCTTTTGGAAAAGGAACACCGCCATTTACTGGGCCGAGAATGAATGGTGTATGTTTGCATGCCTTAATTGCCTTTACAGGATAGCGGGGCATCATCGGTGTCATGGCGTGAACAATATCATAATGGCCTTCAAGAATAGATTCCTTAAACCTGGAGTATACCTGACGATTGAACTCACTATAAACGGGGTATGTCAGCGTATGGTATAATGGCCAGATGACTCTCTCATTCAGCTTGCTTAACCTTTCAGCAAAAGAATAGTATTTCTTTATAAAAGTACTTTCAGAAATGTAGGTAATATCTCTGTCGGGGTGAGCTTTTTCCAGGGCAGGCATGTTTCTTTCATGCGTGACAAGAGTCGTATCAACGAGTTGGCTGATATTTGCATAGAAACAATAGCCTACCAATGGGACTGAAGCCCATTCAGGATTACACTGCTCAATAATTAAGAGTACCTTTAACTTTTTATTTTTCATTATGTTATAGGCTCAAGTTCAGCGCTCTGTCAGTCTGTTTTGTCAAAGAAATCCGATTTGTACCATTATCCCTTGTATAGGTCACACTATCCATAAGTTGACGAATCAGTAAAAGTCCAAATCCTTTTTCAGGGTACTTATATATATCCACTGGTGTGGGGTCAGGGTTAAAAGGAGGGTTACTATCACTGATACTCACTGTAAGCTTATTGTTATCCGAACTGAAACTCAGGGTGATCATGTTATCTACTCCCGATGGAACGGCATAACGAACTGAATTCGTAAAGGCTTCACTGACGGAAAGCTCAAACGCATGACAGAAATCTTCACCACTCTGTTTTGTATTGAGTGAATCAGAAAATATCTCAGCAACCTTCAATGCCGTGAGCGATGCAAGCCTGATGAAGCGGATCTCAGCAGGAAGAGTGATCAAGGCGTTCATAGGTGCCCCTGTTTTTTTTCGGCATGTAAAGTCGCAGCTTCAACATCGTCAAAAATATCAAACAGCTTGTATGCCTGAGTAATTTCAAATACTTTCCTGACTTTGTTATTCAAGCAGGCCAATGTTACCTCTCCTCCCTTGCTTCTTTTTTCCCGTGCAATGCCTACAAGTGCACCAAGACCACTGCTATCGAGAAAATCAACCCTTGAAAAATCAATAACAATAGGGCTCGAAGCTGCCAATGCAGGTTTAAATGTTTTCAGTGTCGAAGCAGTCGAAGCATCAAGGGTGCCCTGAAGGGTAATGACAGAAATGCTGTTACAGATTTTTTCACTGATAATCATAGCGTTTTCGTTTCATGAATTCTATTAAAGAATGCCTTTATTGTCATGGAGATATCAAGAAAGGGATTGCCATGAACCGCAAAATATCGTTCAACTATGGCTGTATCGCCTCCGTTTACAGGCCAGTCTTCTGCTTCAGCGTAACTGAATACCCCTGCGTGATACCATGATTCAATTGTATTCAGATCCATACTGCCGGCATGTCTTGCCACTACGGGCAAGCTTCCGATAAGCGCTAGCTTGCCGGCAAAAACACTGAAAAGCAGAGTAAAACGGTCAAGAGATATTGCTCCTGCAAGAGTGCTCAAAATTCCCTTCCTTTCAATGGTAGTCGTTGTCAATGTTACGGGTTTCCTGGCGCCAGACGTATAATAGCTGTTTTTACTTCGTTTCCATTTTCCCTGAAGGATCAGGATAGGCGAAAGAAGAAGAAAAGGGATAAGCAGCAGGGCGATAAGGAATAAAGCTGCAATGCTGTGTACGAATGACTGAAACACCTTTTTCCCCGATCCTGTTTTTTTAATGCCGGCTAACAGATGAGGGTCATCCATCACAATAGAAATACCGCTTTCCGGATCAATCAGAATATTACCTGCAGCAATTCTGTTTTGAACCTCGAGATGCTCGCCGATATAAGTATTTTCCAGAACGATACTGTCAGTGACCGTGCATTCCCTGTCAATAATGACATTGCTTCCTATAACAGCCCCTGGTCCCAGGATTGAGCCTTCAAAAATCTGGACATTATTGCCGATCATAACCGGCTTTCTTATTTCAGAACTTTTGCTGATAACAACATTTCTGCCGATATGGCAATACTCCTCATTGTTGTAACCTGGCAGAACATATGGAGATGAAGCGTAACTCAGAATTTCCATGGAGAGACGATAATACACATCAAGCGAGTCAAGCCCTGTAAGAGATAAAGGCACTCTATCTATGGTTTCATGCACAGCAGGCCGAGCTCCTCTTAAGCGGAGGCTTCCATGGTTCGAGCTGAGAAACTCCCCGTCAGGCAAAGATGCCAAAAGTGTTTTATAATCGTGCTGCCTGTCGTATTGGATAAAAACATAACCGCTGACAATCAGCACTTTTTCCTCAACACAGTAACGCTGATTTTTTTCAATAATCATCTGAAGGTCGTCATTCTCCAGAATACTTCCATAGCTTATCGCAATACCCCAACGGTTCCCGTTTTCACAATATTGTTCCACATCGCCGAGTGGGCCATCGCTGACAAACCGGATGGCTTCGCTCCCGGCAAGAACAGAAAAGTCAATCAGAAACTCTGCAAAAGGCTTATTGCATATCGGAAGAAGCAACGGATGAATCCCGGGAAAAACAGGTCCGAGCCATTCATAATCCTTCTCTTTGACGATAATGAGCGTTTTCATGGAGCAGTGTTTAATTCCAGCCAGCTTTTTTCAGAATGATTGTATCGCACTGCCAGTATCAGGAAAAATTGAAAAAAGTTTATTAGCCTTTGTAAGTTCAAAAACCATAGAAACTTTTGGATTCAGACCTGCCAATTTCAAATCGCCGTTTCGTTCAAGCGCTTTGCGCAGGCAGGCCACTATAGCCCCAAGTCCACTGCTGTCAATCATGTCAAGCTTGGTGCAGTTAAAAATAAACAAGTCAACTTGCTGCTGCCACAGTGCAAAAGATTTTAAAAGTTCACTTCTGTTAGCAGCATCCAGCCTTCCGCTTAATTCAACAAGGCCAAGTGTCTTACCGGTTGACGCGTCTACATGAAAGTTCATGGTGTTCTTTTAATAAGCTCCTCTGCCGGTCAGAACGGCAGGAATGGTTTTTAAAAGCAGGATAACATCATTGAGAAAACTTGCACTTTGTATATACTGCATGTCGAGTCGTACCTGATCGGTAAAGGGGATATCGCTTCTGCCGCTCACCTGCCACAGGCATGTTATGCCGGGGATAATATGCAACCGCTTACGCTCTTCCAGGGTATATTCTGCAACTTCCGCCGGTAGTGGAGGTCTGGGTCCTACAAGGCTCATATCCCCCTTGAGGACATTGATAAGTTGAGGCAGCTCATCAATACTGAACTTGCGAATGATTTTCCCAACCTTCGTAATCCTCGGGTCTTGTTTCATTTTGAAAATCACTCCTGCTCCCGACTCATTGTATGCAGCAAGTTCCTTCTTGATGTTGTCTGCATTCATCACCATGGAGCGAAATTTATAAAACCTGAAATGTTTGCCATTCAGTCCGACACGTATTTGAACATAAAACACGGGTCCCGGGTTTTCGATCCAGATAGCAACAGCGGTCAAAATAAAAACAGGAAGCAGCATAACGAGGGCAAGTAACGATACGGCCGAATCAAGCACTCTTTTCAAAAGGTAGGAAAGCATGATTGTGGTTTCCCAAGCCTTCACTTTAAGGCGCCGTCGGTATCGGAAGCGGGGATTGATTGAGCTGCTTATGGTCTTTATCAGCTCTTTTCGCACCGTTGGATCAAGTTCCATTGTGTTCCTTATTACTGCTCTTTGTGAATCTTAAGAATTGAAAATCTCTTTTAATGCCAAAGGGAGAAACCGGCTGTCCTGCACAAGGTAGCGCTTCCAGAGCCGCCCGGGTTCGCTTGCCAGTCGCCAAAACCATTCAAAACCTATACGCTGAATCCATAAAGGAGCACGTTTAATAGTCCCTGCAGCAAAATCAAACGAGGCACCAACGCATAGAATAGGACCTACCTTCAGACGATCAATATGTGCATCTGCCCATTTTTCCTGTTTGGGAGCTCCGACCCCTATAAAAAGAATATCAACACTCCGTGAGTTTATATCGTTTATGATCCGTTCGTTTTCATCGTTATCATGTTCGAAGCCGAAAGGAGGACACCATGTTCCAACTATGTTCAAGCCGGCAAATCGTTTACGCAATTCTACAGCAGCTTTGTCTGCAATACCAGGGTTTCCACCAAGAAAATATAGATTCAGGCCGGTTCCGGCAGCTTGTCTGCAGAGAGCTATAAGCAGGTCAGACCCTGCCACCCTTTCGGGAAGAGGGTTCTTCTTGATTCGGCTGAGCCACACAATAGGCATGCCATCGGCATAACGAAAAAGAGCCTCCCCGTAGATTCTCCGCATATCAGAATCATCCTGAAGCATAACGATATGGTCAACATTGGGAGTAACGATTATTCCTTTCTGACCTTGCCTTGCAGCATCCAGAATCTGAGCTACAGCTGTAGACATTGTTGCCTGCTCAAAAGCAACACCAAGGAGTTCTGCTTTCATAAAGGCCTGCCCCCTGAATTATTCTTTTGTTTCGATATAGCCTATACGGATAACAATACAGGAGAGATCGTCATCATAAGTATCTCTTCCTGAGAAGAGAGTTAAAGCCTCTTTAATTTTTTCTATTATCTCCTGTGATGGTAATGTATGGTGCTTTTCAATAATATCTAAAAGTTGTTGATCGCCGAACATCGTCATGTCCGGCCGGGAGCACTCAGTGATTCCATCAGAAAAGAGCACAAGAATATCGTTTTCGCGTATGGAATAGGAGTTTGCATGATACTCCTGTTGTTCAATCAAGCCAATAGGCAGGTTCTCCCCCTTGAGCATTGAGCAGGTTCCTCTGTCGGCATGAAAATGAATGACCGGCGGATGTCCGCAATCGACAATTGAAATAAGTCCGGCCTCAAGGTCAAGGCGCACAAAGAGCAGGGTAGCAAAAGTACTCAGACCTATAAGTTCATTAATACAGCGCTCATGTACTCCGGCAACGATCTCCTCCAGTGCGGGAAGTGCACTATGCGGGTATTTGGTTTGAGCAAGTACTTTCAGAAAGAGCGATTTTATACCGGCACCAACCAGGGCGGCCTGAATACCATGTCCCATTACATCGCCGATAAGGATGTCAGCGTGATGACTGTCAAAAATAATAAAATCAGCAAAATCACCGTCAAGATGGCCGGAAGGCACCATCATCCGGGCAATCGACACTCCCTTCAAACTATCAGGTACCGGGCTTTGAAGCATTTTTTTTTCAATCTCCGATTCAAACTCCCTTTGCATGACTTCAAAGCGCACCCTGCTCCTTTCAGCTTCAACCCTTGACGTGATATCCCGGGCTATGATAACAGTGTGCGGTATATCATTAATCAGAACACATCCTTTAGAAATCTCAAGGGGGAGGGAACTGCCGTCTTTACTTATGCCTACAATCTGGTGAACCATTTTCTCATCAATACCGGGGATATCTCCCGAAGATATCTGGCATATCCCCTGGATATCAAACGAGGCTGAGTCTGGCGAAATAAGGTCAACAAAATTCTGTTTGTCGTATTGCTCGCGACTGAATCCGAACATATTTTCCGCTGCACTGTTACGGTAGATGATATATCCCGCATTATTCAGCATGAAAACAGCATCATGTGCAGCATCAGCCATTGAGCGAAGCTCCTGCTCGCTGCGCTGCAATTTTTTTGACATAACAAGGAGCTCATTATTTGCAGTGGTCAGTTCCTCATTTTTTATTGACAGTTCATTAAAAAGCTTTTCCCGTTCATTTTTCAAACAATAGTAATCAATTGCATCGTTCAGAATTTCTTTGAAAGCCGGCGGGTCGACAGGTTTTGGAATAAAGCGGAAGACTTCACCGGTATTGATCGATTCAATAATAGGGTCGATATCCTGTGAACCGCTGAGTATAAGACGAAGTATCTCTGGATTTTGCTTTTTCACTGCACTGATCAGCTCCAGGCCGTTCATTTCCGGCATTCGAAGATCAGATACTACTATGGAGACATTATTTTGTCTGATAAGCTCAAGCGCTTCTATGCCGTTTTTAGCAAAGAGTTTCTTATACGGCTCTTTACGGAGGAATCTGTTTATTGAACTGAGAATGAAGGATTCATCATCAACAAAGAGAATAGTAATCTCACTATAGTTTGCCATGGTTATTGTTCTTTATTGATCCTTATGGGAAGCGCAATAGTAAAAACGGTTCCCCCCTCTTCAGGACAATCAACGGTAAGTGTTCCGTGATGCTTATGCACAACAATGTCATAAGAGATGCTGAGTCCCAACCCTGTCCCAATTCCAGGTTTTTTTGTAGTAAAAAAAGGCTCGAAAATGTGTTTTTGAACTTCAAGCGGAATACCCGGTCCGTCATCCGCAACGGAGCAATAGACTGAAGTGCTGTCTATCCAGGTCGCAATTTTTATTTTTCCATTCGCTGCTCTTTTTTGTGATGCTATAGCGTGTGCACCGTTGATGATCAGGTTAAGAAAAACCTGATTCATCTGCTCTGGATTACAAGGCACGGGCGGTAAATCTTTAAGGTCGGTTTCAATATCCGCACAATACCGGTATTCATTACGGGAAATGATAAGCGTGTCGCGGATTCCTTTGTTCATATCGAAAAGAACCTTCTCATCGAGAGCGTGCTTGTAAGAAAAGTTCCGCATGCTGTTGATAATGGTTGTAATTCGTTCAAACCCTCCTTGTGATTCGGCAAAGATTTGAGGAATATCAGCAAGCAGCATATCAAGGTCAAGGTCCTGCTCTATTGAGTGTAACTTCTGCAGCTCACTGGAATACACTGTGTTGGAGTCAATTTGTTTTGTGAACGCGCGATACTCATTCAGGATAGAGAGAATATCAGCAATGTTTCCCTGTTGAGTTACAAAATTTATCTTGATAAAATTAAGGGGATTATTGATCTCGTGTGCAATCCCTGCTGCAAGTTGACCGATGGACGCAAGCTTTTCCTGCTGGATAACTTGTTGCTGGCTTTTTACAAGATCCAGGGTACGCTCATCAACCCTTTGCTCCAGTGTCCTGTTGAGTTGCTGGAGCTGGTCTTCTGCCTCTTTGCGTTCGCTGATGTCGAGTACAATTCCTCTGATGCCCACAAGCGTTCCGTTTTCGAAAATCCTTGAAGTATACACAAGTATCGGGAACAAGGTTCCATCTTTTTTTCTGCCGGTATATTCATGATTGTCAAAAGGAACGTCCTCCAGGCGGTTTTTCATATTTGACCGCACTTTCTCTCGCTCTTCCGGTGCAAAAAGCATCGTGGCCTGCACACCGTTTTCAAAATCCTCCCTTGTATACCCGAACGTCTCAAAACCCATACGGTTAGTATAGATAATCCGGCCTTGAATGTTCATTTCAAAAATGGTCTGAGGAAGCAGATTAGCCATATCATGAAACCTCATTTCGCTCAAAGAAAGTTCAGCTTGTTTCTTTTTCTGCTCGGAAATATCCTGCTTGATGCCTATGAAATGAGATATTTTGGAGTTGTTGCCAGTGATTGGGCTGATAGTAGCCTGCTCAAAGAATAGCTCCCCACTTTTCTTTTTATTTATGATTTCACCAGTCCAGGTCTTTCCTGAAGTAATTGTTTCCCAAAGATCTTTGTAAAATGACTTTGAGTGTTTTCCGGATTTCAGCGTATTCATATTCCGGCCCATTACCTCTTGTTGGCTATATCCCGAAATAGAGGTAAACGCCTCGTTGGTATACGTTATAACTCCACGCGTGTCAGTTATGATAATCGACAGCGGGTTTTGTGCGATAGCCGCTGAAAATAGTTTAAGGTTTTTGCGGAGTTCTGATTCTGCGAGGGCGTTTTTTACGGTGACGGTAAGCTTGTCTGGATTAACCGGTTTTAGTAAAAAGTCATAAGCTCCCATTTTCAGAGCCTTGACCGCTTCTTCAATATCAGCCGAACCCGAAATCATGATGACCGGGATATTCAAATGATGATCACGAAGATACGAGAGAACTTCAAGACCGGTTTTTCCCGGCATATGGACATCGAGAAGCAGAAGATCTATCTGATGAGAGTTTATGATTTCTATGCAGCTGATACCATCCTCAGCCATCATGGTAGTATGGCCGGATTTCTTGACGATACTGGAAACGAGGGTACGTATGGTCGTACTGTCATCAACCACAAGGACTGTAGCTTTTGCTTCGGATTCCTGCATGTGAGTTGGTTAAGGGTTACCCCAATATAATTATATTTCTATTCGCATTAACCCCGTTTTATGTATATGCCGATAACCAAGTGAGCGTTTTTTAGTTCACAGCTTTTCCTCTCACCCCTTTTCCCCGTCATCCCGAACTCCCGTGATGGTTCTCTCTTTCATCACCCGCAAGAGCTATAAGTCCTACAAGTCCCATCCGACCTATAAGACCTATTCTTCCCTTCACCGCCCACTGCCCACTGCCCACTGCCAACTCTCTTCAGCACTCAGCACTCAGCACTTTCCTCCCTATTTATTTTACCGGCAGTGAAAGCGTGAAAACAGTTCCACCCCTCTCCGGGCACTCACAGGAGAGCGTCCCGTCATGTTTGTGCACAATGATGTCGTAAGAAATACTTAACCCGAGCCCGGTGCCTTTCCCCGGTACCCTGGTTGTAAAAAAGGGTTCAAAAATATGTTCTTTGATCTCTTCAGGGACTCCCTCACCGTCATCGGACACAGAGCAATAGACATGTTTCCGGGTTGCCCATGTTTTAATCGTGATGCTGCCCGGAGAGTTTCTGTTTTGTGCCTTGATAGCATGAATGCTGTTAATGATCAGGTTCAGTAAGACCTGATTGATCTGCGATATATTGCCGTTTACTTGTGGGACATTTTCAAGCGTTGTTTCAATAGTAGCAATGTGGAGGTACTCATTCTTTGTGATGATCAGGTTATCCTGGATGGCCTCGTTGATATCAAATGGACGTAAGGTATTCTGCGTGTTTTTGTGAGAGAAGTTCCGCATACTTTGGGTGATGTTTTTGATGCGCTCAACTCCATTTTTTGATGCTTCAATAGTTTTCGGAATTTCCTTGAGTAACTCATCAATGTCAAGGTTGTTCTCTTTTTCATGGAGTTGCACTATCTCTTCAGAAACAGCGGCAATACCCTCAACTTGGGCAACTATCCGGCGATAATGATTCAGAATTTCACGAAGATCGTTAAAATCTTCACTGAGGTTATATTCATTGAGCGTGATAAAATTGAGGGGATTGTTTATTTCATGAGCAATGCCTGCAGCAAGCTGCCCGATCGCCTCCATTTTTGTTGAGTGCTGTAAGTGTGCAGCAAGTTTTTTCTTTTCTTCCTCAGCGATCTTTTTGGCAACGATATCCCAGACCTGATTGGCTAATGTTTCTACCCGCTCAATATCGTTATCCTCATAATCTGTGAGCTTGTTTCCCACTCCCATAATTGCAACTATTTTTTCATCACGGGTTACAGGAATAACCAGTTTGCGCCTTATTTCAGCATGACCATCAGGCATTTCTTTGCGATTTGCCAAAGAGGCATAATCGTTATGAATAATCGCTTTTCGCTCCCTTACCGCATCTGTCCATACACCTGTCTTGTCCAGCGAATAGTGCTGGCCCGTTCCTTCAGTCTTGCACTTATGTTCAAATGTATTGGTTGATACAGCTTGGAGCATCAGGCTCTTTTGATCTTCTGCTACAAAAAACACACAACCGATTGAACTTCCTGTTAATTTTTCCGCTTCATCAAGCGTTGCCGTCAGCAGTTCATCTGTCGAAGAGGTTTCTGCCAACTGGAGTATCCGAAGCCTGAACGCATTGAGCTGTTCATAACGATTTCGTTCAGTAATGTCATGAATAATACTGTAGAGCAGCTCTTTGCCTGCAATCTCAATCTTGCTGCTTAATACCTCCACATCTCGGGTGGAGCCATTTGCTCTGCGGTGTTGAAATGAAAACTTGTTTTTCCCTCTCGACCGGGCTTTTTCCATTTCATCTTTAACCCCTTCAGGCGAGGATGTATTGATGTCCTGAATAAGCATCTTGCGGAGCTCTTCAACTGACCACCCATAAAAGGCTGCGGCAGCCTTATTCGCATCGACGATGCTGCCGGAAGAAGGATCAATAAGTAATTTGACAGCGGAATGCTCCTCAAACAATGACCTGAACCGTTCTTCACTTTGTTTCAGCTCCTTCTCAGCCCTCTGTTTTGCCTCACGGCTTCGCAACATGGTGATTCCATATCCCAGGTTATCAGTGAGCGAGACGAGAAATTCGGTCTCCATTGCATTGAACGCATCGGGTTTAGGTGAATAGATAGTCAAAACCCCAAAGGTTCCGGCCTCAGCTTTAAGCGGCAATGTCAGAAGCGATGCAAACCCATGATTTATTGCATTCTCGCGCCAACGTTTAAAAAGCGGGTCAGTAGGAATATGATTGACAATACTTGGCTCTCCCGTGCGGATTGTAATTCCTGCGGGCCCTCTTCCTTGTGGAACATCAGCCCATGAGAGCTGGTGATGCTGATTATAATCAGCGATAAACCCTGCCTCTGCAACAACAGATACACTTTTTGCCTCGTCAGTTTCCGCATAACCAACCCATGCCATACGGTAGCCACCAACCTCTACCATTATGCTGCAAATCTTCTGCAACAATTCAATTTCATTTGAGCTATGCATCAGGGCATGATTGCATGTATTTGTCGCCAGGAGCGCACGATTCAACCGGTGCAGTTCCTCCCCAGCCACAGAGCAATCAATGTTGCCGGCATTGAGCATAATGAAAGATTCCCTCTTCTGCTCAATATCTGCGGAGCCATTATATGATTTCATGTGGGTATCGGGCTGTTGAATTCAAGAAATACAAGAGGTCTTTGCCATATTTTGTCTCCATGATTTCTTCTCTGATTCGCCATAACAAAAATTACAACGGCAACTGATGTTTGCTGATAATTTACGGCAACTATCATGCCGGATACGATACCAAACAGGATGATATTTAGTAACTATCTATAATATAATACTTTAATTCTTTATTGTTACTTTTGTCAAATTACAGCAAATTTAATAAAACCACAATCTATATCCTGCCCGGACATCAAATATGTCCCGACAATATACACCAGTGTCTCACCCCTGAACTCTGGAATCGGCAGGAGGCAGCAGGCAGTAGGCAGTAGGCAGTAGGCGGTGGGCAGTAGGCAGTCAGCAGTTGGCAAACAGTATTCACAGCCAACTCTTTTTTTCCCTTCCCCCAGTCATTTCGACACGCAGTGAGAAATCTCTCTTCTCAGAAATTATCTTTTCTTACTGCCAACTGCCAACTGCCAACTGCCCACTATCTCAGCACTCAGCACTCAGCACTCAGCACTTTCTTTCCCTGCCCACTCTTTTTTATACGTGTCCGATTTGTCCGGTTTCGAAGGCTTATTGAAGTAATCCGATAATTTCCTCCGGATGTCCAACCACACTTTTTGCTCCGAATTCCAGCAGCTCACTCTCCGGCCTGAAGCCCCACAGCACACCAACAGCGTACATTCCAGCCCGTGAAGCGGTCAGCATATCAACCCCGCTGTCGCCCACATAAAGAATCCCGGGCGGCTCCTCGCCAAGCATACCTGCAACAAGCAGCGCTCCTGCCGGATCAGGCTTGGGAGCAATGCCCGTCTGCTGACCCATGACCACATCGAAACGCCACTTCCCAAGCAGACTTTCAGCGCACAGACGGGTAAAGTGATCAGCTTTATTCGAAAGAATCGCCATTTTGATCTTCCGTTCTGTAATGGTATCAAGCAGCCTGGCAATGCCGGGATACGGCCGTGAATTGATCTTCCAGTTATCAGCATACTCTGCCATCAAATCCTTAAGCAGAAGGTCGATCGTCTCCTCATTCCTTGCCCCTTCCGGTATACCTTTCCGAACCAGATCTCTCATGCCATGCCCCACAAGAAACCTGCACTCATCAAGAGTATGGGTAGGGTAGCTATGGCGCGATAGCACAGAATTAAGAGTATTGAAAAGATCCTGAAGGGTATCAAGCAGCGTCCCGTCCAGGTCAAAAATAACAGCATTGAAAGTCATGATGGTTATTTCAAGTGTTTCAAAAAAGATGTTCGTGACAGTGCCTATAAAAACCTGTCAACGATTCTGGAGCTTAAGCGTATATTTAACTCGATAAATTTCAAAGTTATCATACCTGTCGCTATCTTATGTTGTAGTGTGATGGAGGGGAAATGGAATTAATAACTAGAATCGAAAGTATATGACTGCTACCATGATAAAAAAATTACTCTTACTCGTTGCCCTTACCGTTTTTGCCGCTCTCGGAACCACTGAAGCCGCAACAAACGCTATTGTCCTTGATGGCTCTACAACAGTTGGTCCCCTTGCAAAATCCTTCGCATCATATTTCACTAAAAAATATGGAGTTCGTGTCACAGTCAGTGAATCCGGAAGCGGCAACGGCGCAAAAAGCCTTATTAACGGCTCATGCACCATTGCAGCAATGTCCCGCGCGATGAAGCCGGAAGAGATAGCCGCAGCAAAGCAGAAGGGTGTTAATCCTGTTGCTCATGTTATTGCGCTCGACGGTCTTTCCATGGTTGTTCATCCCGGTAACCCTGTAACCTCACTCACCAAAGCCCAGATCAGCAGCATCTATCGCGGCGCAATCACCAACTGGAAAGAGGTTGGGGGACCAAATGCCCGTATTGTCGTCATACAACGCGAATCCAACAGCGGCACCCAGGAGTCCTTTAAGGAGCTGGTCGTAGGCAAAGGCGTCAAGATAACAGGCACTGCCGAAACCCAGTCCAGTAACGGGGCCGTAAAGAGCAGAGTGAGCACAACCCTTTCATCAATAGGCTTTCTCGGCCTTGGCTTTGTCGACCGTTCGGTAAAAGTAATTGCAGTGAGCGGTGTTCTGCCAAGCGTAACAACGGTAAAAAATGGCACCTATCAGGTTTCCAGGCCCCTCTATTTTTATACAAACGGCCAACCTTCAGGTTCAGTCAAACAGTTTATTAACCTTCCTCAGTCGTCTAACGGTAAAGCGATAATCACCGAACTTGGTTTTATTAACCGCTGAGCCCGTTGTTATTTTTTCATGACTTAAGTTTTACAAAGCCGGTTAACCACAATTACCGGCTTTTTTGTTTTCTATTCCAAAAAATGGTCATAATTTTAGGTGCTGAATGTTTCAAACTTGTAACAAATCGATCATTGGATGCTACGGTGAAAGCCAGTAGATTGGGTCATCAAAAAAAGCGATTTTTGTTAAACTAACTATTGGACTCTATGGCAGACGATAGCGTCGGGGGCAGTAACCGGACCAATGCATTTGTCATAAGCGCCCGCAAACGCACCCTGCAGAAGGCAGCAAACAAAGTAGGCGAAGGCCTGCTTCTCGGTGTTGCCTCGTTTGTCGCCGTTGTTGTCCTCTTTATCTTCTACTTCGTTGCCCGCGATGCCGTTCCCTTTTTCCAGCTCCGTGGATTCAGTGAATTCTTCACCAGTTCAAACTGGTACCCGGCCGACCACCCCGGCGGGTTTGGAGCACTTGCCATTATCTACGGCAGCGTGATGGTAACGTTTGGTTCCGCCCTTATTGCTGTTCCCATGGGTGTTACGGCAGCCATATGCCTGAGCGATATTCTTCCGTTTTCAGTCCGGCAGTATGTCAAACCCGTCATAGAAATGCTTGCGGCCATACCGTCAGTAGCTTTCGGCTTTTTTGCCCTTGTCGTTTTTGCTCCGATGCTCCAGAACAACGGCGGCCCCATGCTGATGTGGGCATGGTGGATCCTCGTCACACCATTTCTCGTGCTTCTTGTTCTCGTCTCCGCCGATCTCCTTACTGCTGGCGTCAAGGAGCCTCTGCGCCGTCAGCAACTTTACGTGCTCCTGCTTACCGTGTTTGGCCTCATCTCTCTTTTCATGCTGTACAAGGTCGGCACCATGCTCTACGCCATACAGATTCTTACCGGCACCAACGCGCTCAATGTCTCGATTATTCTAAGCTTCATGGCCCTGCCGACCATTGTCAGCGTCTCCGAAGACGCCCTTCAGGCCGTCGGCCGCGACATCCGTGAAGGCAGTTATGCGCTCGGCGCCACCAGAGCTGAAACTATCATTAAAACCGTTCTTCCCGCTGCCAGCAGCGGCATTCTTGCAGCCGTTATCCTCGGTATTATGCGAGCTCTCGGCGAAACCATGGTCGTCTGGATGGCCTCTGGTAACTCCTCCCATATTCCCGAGCCCTGGTTCAACTACCTTGAAGCCATCAGAACACTGACGGCGACCATTGCCGGCGACATGGGCGAAGCCGACCAGGTCACCGGTTCAGCGCGTTACCATGTGCTTTTTGCCATGGGCCTGCTTCTGCTTGTTATCAGCTTTATCAGCAACCTTGTCAGTGAACGCATTGTTGTCCGCCAGCGGAAAATCCTCTCCGGTCAGTGAGCGTGGTACTCTAACTTATTTGTCTTGCTCGTTATGAATATCGGCACCCGAAAAATACTTGACCGTTCCTTTACCGCACTCGGT